>CASFTO010000001.1 GCA_949297665.1 uncultured Alphaproteobacteria bacterium
CTTTTAATGATTTTAAGAAGAAAGTGAAATCACTGTTTGCCATATTCCAGCCGCTGGACGCTGACAACGACGACAAAAAAATTGATGAAGCAAAGAAGGCATTTGAACTTAAAACTTTTATACATAACCTGTATAAAAAATTAACCGGAACAGAAAAGGATTTGGAAAAAGATGAATAACATACAGTTTAACGACGTTGAAGCCCAAAGGCAGCAGCGTTATCTAACCTCTACCCAGAAGAAGAATAAAAACCAGACAAAGGAAGGTGTTGTCGTAAACTCATTTGTAAAAGACAGTGCAAACGCCGCTGACTGTAACCTTAATGATACTTATGATTCGCTTGTAATATCCAAAAACGTTGAGATGCCTGACAAATTATACGAAAGAAACAATCCAGGAGAAAAAAGTCTTGTGCCGATAAGCGCAATTGCTGTCGGAGTTATGGGAGGAATAACAGCACTTACTGCGTTTATCAGCAAGAATATTTCAAACAATCAGCATATTGATGAACTTAAAAAACTGCCGGACTTAACCAGAAACTGTGCCCTGAATGAAGAAACACATCAGGCGCTTTACCACATGATAAAATGCACCAATAAAAAGACCATTCTGGCCGGAACCGGTGTACTTGCGCTTACTGCAATGGCGTTTATGGGTAAAACCTTCCTTGAAGGATTTCGTGATGTCTGGGTTAAAAAACGTGAAGCTGACATCCAAAAAAATCTGCAGGAAAAACTTATTGACATTGAAACCCAGTCCTTCTCCGGTAAAATTCAGATTATACGCAGCATGATGTCAGAAAAAGCCGCAGAATTCTCCAAATATATATCCGATGACCACGAACCGGTTCTGACAAACTTCGGGAAAAAAGTACGCGGAGAAATTACTTTTAAGCAGAGAATTCAGCAATCCTCCCACAAAAATAAACCGGATAATATAAACTACTTTCTCCTTGGAGGCGCAACTTTCGCATCAATTGTAGGACTTGGATTTGTCGCACTGAAAAATTTAACCAAAGGCAAAACCGGCATTGAACAAAACGTAAAAGCTACAAGAGAAGCCATAGATAAAATTATTAGCGCATCAACAAAAGAAACCGCTGAAAACGATAAAAATACCCTCACAAAACTCTTTGACTGGATTAACGCATCTGATACAGAGGTAAAAGAAGCGTTGAAAAAACTAAAAGCTGCGCCGGAAGAAAAACAAGAGTTCACAGACTATATTCTCAATAAATTAAGAACATCAACGACCAAAGTCGACAGTGCCGTCGGCGGTGACGGGACCCCAAAGCCGACTTTTTACTCACACGTCGATGACTACAGGGCGTTCTTCTATAACTACCTTCTGGACACCAAAAATCCGTACTTTAAACAGCTTTTCTTCGGTATAACAGGACTGACAGCTATTGGCTACAGCGGTAAGCTTGCCGGCGAAGCAATCAAAGACGTTCAGGTCAAAAAAATTAATGCCGAAACGGAAGCTGACTTGCAGCAACGACTTGTATCAACTGATTTAAGAAACTTCAAAGCAAAAAAAGATGCCTCAATACAACCCTTGATGAAAGAGTTTTACAAACAGGTTGATAACGGCAAACCAAAAGAAGAATTGAAGGTTATGGCTGATAATATATTATTTGAAATCAAGAACGGCGCGCCGTTTGTATATTCATAAAAGGGATTTAGTATGAACGTTAAACCTGTTACAAATAATACATATATATATAATTATAATAATACGCCTGTGCAGCAGCCGACGCCGCAGAGAAATTACTGCCTGTTTGACCAAAACAAAGTCGACTGCTTTGTAAAGCAAAAAGAAAATGCCCTTCCGTACCTCAATGACGTCCTTTTACATTCAAATAATGAAGATCAGATAACAGAAACTTTGTATATATTAGACAGAATGATTGACAACGGGACAACAGGAGTAGACAAAATGTACCCGGCACTTTCCCGTTTTAATAAAACAAAATCACCAAACATCCAGACATTTTTAGCAGGGATTTACAGAAAAACACAAATTCCTGATGCCTTTGGTCCTTTAGTGAGTATGTTAATCCAAAATTCTATAAATCCGCAGCCATCATGCTTTGACCCTAATGAAGAGGTCGGAGGAGCAATACTGGCTTATCTTTCGCCTCGTTTTCGTGGTTAAAATTTTATTATAATTGTAACAAAAACTTAACAAAAATGGATAAAAAATTAAAGTTTTCAACAAAAAATGCCGAAAACATGAGTACTAAGTTACGAAACAACGAAAGGGACAAAGCCTTATGGGAATGGCAGCATCACAAGCAAGATTTTTAGGACTGACAGCGAGAAAGACTAACGTTGAATTTGAAGGTCAGCAGATTAACCAACAAAGAACAACATTGTCTAACCAATCCGCAAACTACTACAATCAGTTGTTAGGAATGAGCGTACCGGTGGCACCGTCAGTCGAAGATTATACAAAGACAGTGTATACGTTCAACGACGGCGCATTGACAAACACCATCACATCATTGGTAGCGACCGGCAACGGCGAATATACAGTCAGCTACCTCCGCGAATGGAACGATGACTTTGCAGCAGTATCAGCAGCAACAAGTATTATCACTAACGATGGCGGCGCATACTATGTAGGCGATACCCCGTTGAGAAAACTTGGCGACACTGCAAATCCTGACGATGATCCATATTTGTCAACAGTGGATGATCTTGCGGGCTTGCAACGCGAAGAACAAGCCTACCTTGACGCGTTGAACGAAAAATACGGCGATGCGAATGCTGAATGGTATGTAAGATACGTTCAAAACTCAACATCAGGAGCATATATACCATACTTCTACAAAGCAAGTGAAGTAGAGGATGCAACGAAATATGAAACAGATACCGGCCGATCAATAGCCAATATAAACTGTTATACAATGGGCACAGACAAAAATGTAGAAGAAGTCAAAGCCTTAGAGGGCTGCCGAGTCGAGCAGGATTCAACAGGTCGTTATATATCAATAGCGTTACCACAAGAAGATGGAACAACAGTAAAATACGCCCTGACAACAGCAACAGTAACCGATCAGGAAAAATATGACGATGCAATGAACCAATACGAATATGACAAATATTTGTATGACCAAACAATACAGGAAATCAACGCAAAAATCGAAATCACACAGGCAGAAGATAAGAACTTAGAATTGCGATTGAAACAACTGGATACAGAACAAAACGCCATCCAGACTGAAATGGATGCAGTGGAAAAAGTAATCGAAAAGAACACGGAATCGACATTTAAGACATTCGGTTAGAGTGATGAATAGTGCATATTAAGCAGCTATTCAGCCTCTGACACGGATGAGTCCGCGGGAAAGACTGCTTAACATACACTATTCATTAGAATAACTGAAAAAAATTCCTTTCCCTTTTTCCTTTTTTCCCTATTGATTTTCCAACGACTATAAAAAGTCGTTTTTTTTTGTATTTTTTACAAAGTCAATACATTCAGGCAGGAAAAACGAGGATAATACAAAGCTTGTGTATCCTACCTACGTGCGTAGCACTTGATTTTCCAACGACTATAAAAAGTCGTTTTTTTTGCGCAAACATGATGTTTGGCAAACGTTACGTTTGCATCAATAGGACTATTCAACTTTCAAAAAGTCGCCTTTCGAAGATGTTCAAGAAACTTTAAAAGTCTTTGAAAATCCGGCTTTTATTACGCCCGTAAAAGTTTTTCAATATTCTTCCCTCTCCTAACCTAGGAGAGGGGGTGGGGGTGAGGTCTTAATGTCATCCTGAAAGCGTAGAAAATCCGTTTTTTTGAAAAACGTGATTTTCAAGCTGTTCAGGATC
>CASFTO010000002.1 GCA_949297665.1 uncultured Alphaproteobacteria bacterium
ATATTTCCGCTTTGGGGGAGAGAGGGGGCGTTTTTATTTTTATCACAGGTAAATTTTTGCTTGCTTTTTGTGGGAGGGGTTTATATAACGAGGAAAATTCGTTATTATTAATCTATTAATTACTTTATTATTATGAGTAAAAAAGGACTTTTTTTTATGGTTAATCCACGTCAACAGAAATTGTGGCGGGGGGGACAGATCCTTGTTTGCGGTAAATTGATTTGTGGCGAACTCCGTGCGGGTGAGCATATCGTTGTCTATGGTAAAGGACGTTTTAATGTGATGGCGGAAGTCTTTTGTCGCGGTATTGTCAAAAAAAATAAAGTGGTCGCTATTGCTTGGACTAATGATGAAGTTTTTTTGGTCTTGCCGGCGTTAGACGGGCAACCTTGCTTTTTGGCTTCTGCCGATATTGCGCTGTTCTCTAAATTTGCTGTGGAAATCGATGATGAGGCTTTTAATCCCGCTGATTGGGAGAAAAATCAACTCCTTAATGTTGTTTTTTCCGATTATTATCGCTTTTCTTCTGCCGCAAATGTTACTGAGGTTCAAGTTTTGGGGACGCATCGTGCCAAAATTGTTGTCAGTATCGGCGATAGTTTGTTTTTGAAATTGGGACAAAAGATCGAACTCTCCTCGGTTTCGCAACAGCTCTCGGGGTATGTTGTTGATTTGATTGCCTAATGATAGTTTTATTCCGATGTTGCTTTATGTGATGTCGGAATTTTTTGTGCGTGCGGATTGGGCTTTTTTTCATGCCAATTCTCACTCCACGCCTTGCGTAAGTCTTACTCCTTATTCTCTTACAAAAAAAATCCCCCGACGTTTTAATGTGAGGGATATCTATTGGCTTTATCGTTGCGGAGATACTTCTTTTGTATCGATTTTATTGTTTTTAGCTCTTGGGGGTTAGCAGCCGCGACGATTGTTCCGATATTTTTCCATCTGCTTTTGGCGGATGGCTTCTTCGCTTAAGGCTTGCTTTTTTACTTTCTTTTTCGGTGCTGACGATGCGGATTCTCGTTCGGCTACATTTTGCGCGATTTTTTCTTCCGCTTGTGCTTTTTCTCTTGCCAATGATTTTGATATTTCTTCCAATCTTTCCGAAATCAAATTCTGCGGTGTGTGATGATTTTCCATTTCGCCATAGTTGCTTTCAACTTTTATCTTTTTGCCGTTCTTATCGGTTGTAAAAGCTCCCGCTATCAGGCCTTCCGGCGTATATTCGACACCTATCATCGTGCGGTCGTTTATTATTAGCTCGCGTGATATGACGACTTTCTTGCCGCCGATTTCGCAGACAACCTCTTTGATGCTCGCCGGTACCATGTCCATGCGGCTTTCAAAATATTTTTCGTTCATTAACGCTTCTATTTCACTCAGCTGGCGCTTCATTCCGGTTTCTCCTCTTTTCTCTAAAGCTGGCTTTTCTTTATCGCTCTTATTATAACATAAAAAATTATAAATTTAAAGAGGAAAAAAGTTTTTGTTTGATTTTTTTTTTACTTTGGAGTATGGGTGTCTTGTATGGGACTTTTTTCGTGTGTTTTAATTTTTTTTGAGGTCTGTTATGAAGGTTAATGCTTTGCCCGTCAGAGGCACTAAGGACTTTTTACCCAATGAAACCGAATTGAGGGATTTTGTTTTGCAGAAAATCTCCGATACTTATAAACAATTCGGGTTTCAGAAAATCGCTACTCCCGTTATGGAAGATATCGAACGCTTGAATAAAAGTGACGGCGGTGAAAATTTGGCGATGATTTTTAAAATCTTAAAACGCGGGCAGAAATTGGAACTTAATCGGGAAAATATTTCCGAAGATGATTTGGTCGACAGCGGGTTGCGCTATGATTTAACCATGCCGCTTTCTCGGTATTTTGCCAATAATCGTCAGTTCTTGTTTATGCCTTTCAAATCTATCCAAATCGACCGCGTCTTTCGGGCGGAACGGCCTCAAAAAGGCAGATTGCGTGAGTTTTATCAGTGTGATATCGATATTATCGGTGATGCTTCCAATAAAGCCGAAATGGAATTAATCGCCGCAACAACCGCCGCACTCGAAAATGTCGGTTTTGGTGATTTTACGCTGCGTATTAATGACAGACGTATCTTGATTGATATGATTAAAGCCGCCGGTTTTGCCGATGACGATGTGATGAGCGTTTGCATTATCTTTGATAAATTGGATAAAATCGGACCGGACGGCGTTAAAGCAGAATTGCTTGAAAAGGAATATGACCCCGAGACCGTGCAGAAATTTATGGAGCTGATTGCCGATGTTGATGATGAAGAGGCCGCTCTTGATAAAGCCGCTGAGGTGTGTGCCGATGTTGCCGTTGTTGAACAGTTGCGACAGGTGATTAATTTTGCTCGCGATATCGCTTATGACCGGTTTAAGGTTGTTTATGATAAATCTCTCGTGCGCGGTATGGGATATTATACCGGTATCGTGTTCGAAATTGTCAGTCCGAAATTCGGTTCTTCCATCGCGGGAGGCGGACGATATGATAATATGATTGGTAAATTTTTGGGCGAATCCGTTCCCGCAGTCGGTTTTTCCATCGGGTTTGAACGTATTTGCTCTATCTTGACCGACGAGGGGTTTGTTCCGAAACGTTCCGACGGCGTTATTTTGGTTTACAGCGATACCGATTATTTTGCAGAAGTCGTTGATAAAGCCAGAGAATTTCAGGCGCTCGGACTGCGTGTTAATTTACTCAGACGATCCAAAAAACTCGGTAAACAAGTTGATGCTCTTATTGAACAAGCCGGCTATAACTTTATGTATGCCATGGATGGGTATGACGAGCTTAGACCTCTTGGTAAAAAATAAAACGGAGCTTATTGATTGAAGTGAGGGGCTGCGGCGATTTACAGAGGGCTGGGTAGCGGCGGATTTGTGGTGGTCGGCTTTGGGCGGACTTGCAGAGCGCTTGCGGCGGATTTGTGGTGGTCGGCTTTGGGCGGACTTGCAGAGCGCTTGCGGCGGATTTGTGGTGGTCGGCCTTGGGCGGACTTGCAGAGCGCTTGCGGCGGATTTGTGGCGGTCGGCTTATGGCGGTGCTTATTAAAAAGGGGAGGCGGTGTGGTTAGTCCATCGTGCCGCTTTTGTAACAAGAAAACTGCCGACTAGGTTGATGCGTTTCTTGTTTATTGCGCTAAAGCATGGTGTTTGTTTGCAAATGTGTGGTTTTGTTTTTATAAGGTGTAGATTTTGACTATATGGTAATTGTATAAGATAATTAATTTTTGAGCTTGTTTGGACAGTTAAAAAAAGAGACGTTCTTTAGAAACGTCTCTTTGAGAATTTAGGAGGAATTATCGTCCGCCCATTTCTTTTAGCAGTTTGTTCATAATTGCATTGTTTTGCTCTTGGGATGCGGTACGACCACGTTTGTCGCGATTATACTCCAAAACGTATTTCAAAACTTCGCTATGGTCCGGGTATCCGCCCCAGAAAGCGTTTCCGTTTTCGTCGCCTAAACCGCTACCACCGTTCCAGCCGCCGAAATGATCGTATACAGGAATCGTCTGATTAGGATCCCACGGGGCGGGTTGAGTTCCGATTTCTTTGCCTTTTAGTAATTCACACAGTTTGCCGTCGCCAAAGTAGTTGACTTCTTTATCTTTGCCGGTGGAAAAAATTAAAAGGTTTTGTTGGTGGTCTTTGTCAAACAAACGGTCTGCAACTGTGGCGGTGCGGGAGTGATTCATTCTCACAATCGTTACACCGAAAACTTCTACTTTTTCTTTGATGGCTCGCTCGGCTTCTTTTTCTTCAGCCTCGGTGATGCCTTGGCTCTGTCTGTCACGGCGACGGACACGCGCAATCTCTTCTGGAGTGGCACCGAGCGCCATCATGCCGGGGATGTAGCCGGCATCGTTTGCGCCGATTAATTGTAAGTCGCTGGTCTTTTCTATACCCAATAAATCACATACTTGAAGTACTGAGGCCGGACGAGAGGCGTTCTCGTTGTGGTGGTCAATTTCTATTGTGTTAGACGGTAATTTGCAATCTTGTGCCAACTCTACCGTTACGGGTGTTTTGCCTGCGGCCGCTGCTGCATTGATTTCTGCTTCGTAGCTTGAGGTCTTGGCATTGCCCCAGCCTAGGTCTTTGGCTACGTACTCGATGCCTTTGCTATCTAAAAGTTGTTGTATGGTCGCCATTTCCAGGTCTTTGCCGCCTAAGAAAAAAACGTAGTTCGTATTTGTCATGTCTCTACTCCTTGTGTAATGATTGATTTTTGATGATTATTCTCGACCCCTCGGGCGAATGTTGAATGCGTTGGCTCGTCCTTCGGTCAGGTCTTGGTAGGTCTGCAGGTCTACAAATTCGCGTTTGGTCTCATAGGAGCTGCCGGTGCTGCCGTTGCTTTGAGAAATGTTGGTGATGAGCATGCCGCCGATTGGGGTAATCTTGCCGTCGGCGTCTATTTCTAAAACGGGGGCGACTTTCTTAAATTCTTCTTCTTTCCAAGCACCGCCGGTCAGCCGAGAGGATAAAAATTTGCTTTGATCAATGGAGCAAAAACGGTTGCCTGCTTCATATGCGTTGAATTTGTAATCTTGTTGCGGATCAATTATGCTCAACTTATTGGAACCGTAACGGTTGATGACAAATAGTGATGAATCGCCTTGTCGGAGTTCTGCATGAAAATAATGATGCGAAAGCTCTTTGGTGGCAGGGAAATATTCCCCGAATTCCGTCTTCTCTATTTTGATATTGTTTGCTAAAAATCCGGATAGCATTGAGTTGAAATCGTCAATGGATTGCGCTTTTTTCGGTAGTGAAAAATTCTCTATCGGGTGGTTGTGCAAATATCCGGTTTCATCAGAGATGAATGCATTTTTGAAAAAGCTTTCTCTTAAGGCTCTGGGGGACTGTTGAGTTTGGGTTTTATGCTTGGTCAATTTTTCTTTTATTTTTTGAATGATTGAATTTTCCATCTCGTTTCCTCCTTAATTGTGTTGCATAGAATTATTGTACGTTTTTTCTCCTTAAATGTCAAACAAAAATAATCCTTTTGTTTTCAATATCTTACCCGCCGACGAATTCCTGTTTTGTAAACGTACGTATTTTTGTAGCTGAGAGAAAACGTGGAAGTGGGGGCTTTTGCGGCGCTTGTCGGGATAATTGGCGAGGCGTTTGATGAGCGCATGTGAGAAATTGTGCGAGGGGGTAAAAAAATGCTTTACTTTTTATTTTTTTGTGTTATCAATTCTTAGCTTTATTCAGAGGACGACTCTGCGCACGTTGCAAAACTTATATGGTTTGCGCCTATTTGCGTCGGGAAGTTTTAGCTTATATTATGAACGAAACCGTTTGTTGAAGATGAACGAAACCGTTTGTTGAAAATGAACGAAACCGTTTGTTGAAGATGAACGAAACTGTTTGTTGAAAGGCATGATTTCGTTTGCTAAAGATGAGCGAGATTGTTTGCTAAGCCTCTGTTTATCGCAACTTAATCCCGTGGGGGAACAGGCCATGTTCTGACCACGGACCTTGTCTTAACAATTTTTGAAATTGAGGTCTTAAAATGGCTAAGTCTAAAAAGAAAATTTTAGGTTTAATCAAGCTTCAAATTCCGGCTGGTAAAGCTAACCCTTCTCCTCCGGTTGGTCCTGCTTTGGGGCAAAAAGGCTTGAATATTATGGAATTCTGCAAAGCTTTTAATGCAGCTACACAATCTTTGGAACCGGGTATCCCAACCCCTGTTATCATTACGGCTTATGAAGATAAAAGTTTTACTTTTGTTACGAAACTTCCGCCCGTTTCTTATTATATTAAGAAAGCTGCCGGTGTTAAATCCGCCGCTAAAACTCCAGGGAAGGAAATCGCCGGCAAAATTTCTATGGCTCAAGTGAAAGAAATCGCTGAAGCTAAATTGCCGGACTTAAACTGCGCAACTGTCGAGGCAGCTATGAATATGGTTAAAGGTCAGGCTGTTTCTATGGGTATTCAAGTAACGGAGTAAGCCAATGTCAGGAAAAAGATTAGTTAATGCTTATAAGAATGTAGATAAATCTAAAAGCTACTCCTTAAAAGACGCTATCGCTTTGGTTAAGGCTAATGCGGTGGCTAAATTTGATGAAACTATTGATTTGGCTATCAACTTGGGGGTTGATCCGAAATACGCTGACCAAATGGTGCGCGGTGTTTGCGGGCTTCCTCATGGTAATGGTAAAAAAATCCGCGTTGCCGTTATGGCTCAAGGCGAAAAAGCTGATGAAGCTAAAGCCGCAGGGGCTGATATCGTTGGCGCTGAAAACTTGGTTGATTCTATCCTTGCCGGTAAAATCGAATTCGATCGCTGTATCGCTACTCCGGATATGATGGGATTGGCTGGGCGTGTCGCTCGTGTTTTAGGTCCGAAAGGCTTGATGCCAAACCCAAAACTCGGTACGGTTACTATGGATGTTGCTAATGCTGTTAAAAAGGCTAAGGCCGGTGAAGTTCAATTCCGTGTTGAAAAGAACGGTATTGTTCACGCCGGTATCGCTAAGGCTTCTTTCAGCGAAGACAAAATCTATGATAACGCTAAAATGTTTATCGAAACAATTTTGAAAGCTAAACCGCAATCTTTGAAAGGTACTTACCTTAAGAAGATTTCCATCAGCTCGACTATGGGTGTTGGTGTGCGTGTAGACGCTTCTGCTCTCTAAAAAGGTAAGATTTTGTGATTGAGCTTCCAGATGGAAGCGTCTCTGCGGTCGGGTTACGTACTTCTATGTACGCTCCCCGACCTTGGACGACATCTGGGGCTCTCTCGCAAAATCTTCCTCTTTTTTATAAGGGGGATGTGCTAGAGGGTGGTCAAATTGCCAAATCAGCCAACTTATGTACGTCTGTTGTACACCGCGTTGTCTGATTTAACAATAGCACCACCCTTTATCCCACCCATTGCAAAAACAGGGAACTTTTTAAG
>CASFTO010000003.1 GCA_949297665.1 uncultured Alphaproteobacteria bacterium
TCATCAATATAAACAATCCCGCGCTCTGCTTTTTCTATATCGTAATTCGCCGCTTGTACCAATTTTAAAACAATATTTTCAACGTCTTCTCCAACATATCCGGCTTCAGTTAATGTTGTTGCATCCGCGATTGCAAACGGCACATCCAAAACTTTTGCCAAGGTTTGCGCCAATAAGGTTTTTCCAGAACCCGTTGAACCAATTAAAATCACATTAGATTTTGAAATTTCTATATCCGGATTTTGACGTTTGTTATTCAAACGCTTATAGTGATTATATACCGCCACCGATAATACCTTTTTCGCGTATTCCTGACCAATTACATACTGGTCTAAAAACTCTTTTATCTTCGACGGTGTGGGCAGATGTTCCGGCATTGCCCCTTCTTCCGCTTTTCGCTCTTCTTTTACTTCTTGTGATACAATGTTGATGCATACATCAATACATTCATCACAAATATATACACCTCGACCGGCTATTAGTTTTTTTACTTCATTTTGGCTCTTGCCGCAGAAAGAGCAGTGCAATACTTTATCGTCATCTGTTCTATCAGTCATTCTCTTTTCCTATTTTATTACTTCCAAACGATTTTTTACAATGTGGTCAATTAAACCAAATTCTTTTGCTTCTTCCGGATTCATAAAGTTATCTCTATCCATGGCCTTTTCTATTACCGCCAACTTATTTCCGGTATTGTCCGCATATATCTTGTTTAGACGTTTTCTCAATTCTAATATTTCACGAGCTTGTATCTCTATATCTGATGCCATACCTCTGGCTCCTCCTGACGGTTGGTGAATCATTATACGAGAATTTGGCAATGAAAATCTTTTTCCTTTGGTCCCTCCGGCTAATAAAAATGACCCCATTGAGCAGGCTTGGCCAATGCATAATGTCGCAACATCGCAGGAAATATATTTCATTGTATCATACATTGCCATTCCTGATGTTACTACACCTCCAGGGGAATTTATGTATAAGAAAATGTCTTTCTTCGGATTTTCTGATTCCAAAAATAAAAGTTGCGCGCATACTAATGATGATACTTCATCATTTACTTCTCCGGTTAAAAATATTATACGTTCTTTCAATAAACGAGAAAATATGTCAAATGAACGCTCTCCTCGCGAGGTTTGCTCAATGACCATCGGGACAAGGGTATTGTCAAATACTTCCAACGCACTTCTACTCATTGTGTTAAATCCTTATATTTAAATTATAAAAAACTCTTTTCTTTATATAGATTATTTATTCAAAAATAGTAAATAAATAATTTTTTTTTGAACTTTCTTTTCGCTTTTTTTATTTACTCGCGTTTACTTTTTATGTTATTTCCCATGTACGATAAATCAAATGTTGTTATGGTTATTCCAAACGGATTTATTAATCCTAATTCTTTATTATCAAATTTGGCAAATTCAAATTTCATTCGCATTGTCGCTATCCAATGGCTTATTATCGGCTTTTCAAGATTTGGACCCGTTTCGATTATATCAAATCTTACTTGCCAAAAATCAAATGATACAGGATATATCAATGTCGTTTGTACTTGTCTACGGATACCTTGTTGCTGCAACATTTCAAAATATGGATATTCCGTATTCATAAATAAATTATATACATCATCACTGGATGCCAATTTTATAAATTCCCTTTCTCCTAATCTATGTTGCATTTCATCCAGACTATCTCCTATTGTATATCTTTTCTTTATATAATCGTCTAATATACTTTCCGTAACTAAATCTCCGGCAAACGCCTCACTCTCAGAGCTTTCCATTAAAGTTACCTGATATCTGGTATAATCTATCTGCATCGGGATAATTTTTGTTTTCTTTAATGGTATCATTATGCATAGTGTGGCCCCCAATATCATACTCAGACACAGACTTAAGCATGATACCACTACCAGAAATCTTGAAGTCCATAAAAACCTTCTCTCAGGGAAAGCTCGTACATTTACCTTTTCCGGATAATAACCTAATTCGTCTTTTTGCGCTTTTTCCTTGTATTTAAATAATGTATAGAATAAATCAAACATCTATCAGCCACCTCTGCATAATTCCTTATTGATTGTATCTTACATGAAAGTTGTATAAAATCAAATAAAATACTATCAATTAAAAAATATTTAGTGTAGATATTTAGTTAAGTGAAATATTTGAGGGATGGTTTAATGAAAAAAATTGTTTGTTTCTTGGGAGCATGTACCGGTCTTTTGGTCGCTTGCTCTACTACAACTTCTCAGCAGCAGGTTGTCGAGGCACCTGTTATGTCTGCTTATTATTCTGATTGGGATCGTGCCGTTCGTGCCGATGTTGATATGCAGAATATGTATATCGGTACGCCTTCAAAAATTACAAAACCTATTGATATGTATATGGCAATGGCTCTTGCTTTGAAATATAATTATACCAGAAGGTTGGCTTCTTATCAGGAAAATTTGGTTAAAGGAAATATTAATCCGGCAGTCTTGCCAACCATGGCTGAAAATCTCGGATATGATACCGCTTCTGATGCCTCAACCATTCCTGCTGATTTGAAACTTTCTTGGAACCTTTTGGATTTGTCTTCTTTGTATTATCAAAATAACTTGTCTGCACCGGATTTAGCTGCCCAGGAACAAAGTCGAAAGGTGGTTAATAATATTTTACAAGAAACACGTTCTCTTTATTGGAAAGCTCTGGCTGCTCAAAGACTTATTCCCGTTATTGATGATATGAACGAATATTTGGTGCGTGTTGTCGATGAACTTAATGCGCGTTCTAATGAAATGATTAAAGAAGGAAAGTCGCCCTCTACTAATCTTCTTTTGAAAAAACGTAAATATTTGGAGAGTATTAAACAATTAGCCGATTTAAGAAGAAAATTAGATACTGCTCAAGCTGAATTTGCAGGATTGCTCGGGTTCTATCCTTCTACCGAAATTAAATTGGCTGGTGCAGAATATGGTAATTTTACTATCCCGTCCATGAGAGCTAAAATTCAGCAGTTAGAATGGTTAGCTTTAACGAATCGTCCAGAACTGCGTGCTTTCGATCAAATTTCTTCTAAGGATGAATTTGAATTGGTTATTAAAGATTTTGATGATGTGGATAATAGTGATTATCGACAAGATCCTAATTATTATAACAGAAAATGGACAAAGGAATCTAACGACTTATCTATGAATGTCTTTGAAGAAATTCGTCAGCCGGGTTATAGTACTTATAATTCTCTTGCTCGCCAAAGAATGACGAATATTGTCTTAAATCAAGTTTATCTTTCTTGGGCTATGTATCAGTCCGCTGTTGAAAATTATCTTCTTAATATGAGCGTTGCGACAACTTCCGAAGATATTGCCGAGGATATTACCGATAAAGAAGGAGCAAACAAGGCTATCAGTCATTTAGAATCAGCGCAAGCTATTATTGACGAAGCCAATGCTTTCTTGGCTTATATCGACGTACAAGAGGCTATTGGTAAATTATATGCCAGCGTCGGTATGGATGCGGTTCCTGCAGATATGCTAAATTATTCACCATCTGCTATTGCTGTTCAAATCAGAGAAACTTTAGATAAATGGAAAAATGGTATATTTATCACTTCGCCCAAGAGCGCTTCCACGTCTTTATCTATCAGAAAACCGCCGGTCGATATTTCTTCTCCGACTTTAGTGCCTGATATTGTTGTCGGAACAGGCTCTAAAGTAAATATTCAAATTCCTGATGAGGTTTTTGATGCGGTAAATTGGAATGGCGAATATTCTACCATAGCTGGTTCTTTGGATGATGCGGGACTTCCTAAGTGGTTGAAATATGATAGTCAAACTCGTACTTTTACCGGTACACCAACTATTGATGATGAAGGTTCTCATAAAATAAAAGTATACGCGATGGATAAATCCGGCAATTCTGCTGTGCTCGGCTTTACTATAACCGTTGACAATATTTATATTCAAACTATGGAATATAAAGGTTTGACCGGTTATAGAAGAGCTAAAGTTTATCATAAATGTACACCTGGTGCTCCTTGCGCTAAAGGGGATATTTAGGATAAAAAATCGTGTTGGAAACAATTCTTAAATTTCCATTGTCTTTTATTTGGGGCTTGTGCTTGCTGTTATTTTTAGCAGCAGGCACATTTTTTGGCTCGGCGTATGTTTCTATCCACGATATATCCTTTTTTCTGGTTATAGCCATTTTAGCTCTTTTACAAAAGTCAATATTGCAAAAATTTTTAGTTTTTTTACTGTCTCTCTTTTTATTTGGAGTTTACTTACTTTTTGAATTACCTACGTTATATTTGCTGATAGCCGAACTTTTTATGCTTGCTTTTTGCTGCTTTCTCCAGCAATTTCATAAATCCTTTGTTCTCTTTTCTATTTTAGCTTCGGCTTTTTTCTGTCATCTGTTCTATATTCAAACAATTTCCGTCACTCAATACCAACACGATCTTAATGGTATTTTGGTATATATGAATATGATTTCACTACATGGAGTTAATTGGAAATATTTCGACCCGTGGTCCATGTATTATCTTTTTCACCAACCTTTGTTATTCATTATTCAAGCCTTTCTTTATCGTTTTAGTCTTGATATTTGGAATTCAGTTACCTTAGCTCAAGAGACTTTGCAATATTTATCGTTGTTTTTTGTAACAGGAACCTCTATTATAACAGCTGCCATTCTTAAAGAGCTCAAATTATCTTCGCGGTTATACTATTTTGCGCTACTTCTTTTTACATTTAACCCCACGCTATTTCTCTTTTCCGGATATATCTCCGATGATACATCTGTTCTCTTTTGGGGCTGTTGTGTTATTTATTTTGCCATCAAATGGTTTAATTCGGAAAAAACACGTTATATAATTTTGTGCGCCGTATGTTTTGCTTTGGGCGTATTAACTAAATTATCTCTTCTTATGCTTGTTCCTGCTTTAGCTTTTATGTTTTTATATAAATTGTTCCGTAAACAATTTAGTCGTTTGGTTTGGACTGATTTAAACTTCTTTATTATTATTGCAGTTCCTTTGGCTTTGAGTTGGATTGTTCGTAATCATATCCTTTTTGATATGCAATTTTATAATGTTCCTGATACATCGCCTAATGGGCAAAATTTTTATAATTTAAGTTTTTCCGACAGAATTTTTGATTTTTCTCAGCTATTTATCCCCTTTATTCAGGCTCCTGATGTTGTTGATGCAAATATGTGGTTAGCTCTTATCAAAACGGAACTTTTTGGTGAGTGGAATATGGCATTTAAGAGTACTTATCTTATTTATCCGATTTTTTTCTTGTATTTTTTTAATATGATTTTGAAAATTTTTGTCTTTAGTTCTCTTTGTTTCATATTATATAAGACCTTTCGTCAAAAAATAACCTTTAATCCATTATTCTTTTTCTTTGCTATCTTATATTTGACGCTATGGTGTTATAGCTTCAAATACGCTTTGGACTATCCTTATGTTTGTTCCAGCGATTTTCGGTTGTTTGCTTTGCTTATGCTTCCCGAAATTGCTATTTTATCATTTACCTTAGATAAATTCTTTTGCACTTCTCAGCAAAAAAAGGCAAACTTTTTGCTTGCCTTCTCGATAATTTATTCAGTCCTTGCTTGTATTATCTACACTTACGGACTTTGATTATTGATTTAAATATTTGAGTTCCGCTTCTATTGCATCTGTTATATCTTCATTATTTTCATTTGGTAAAGTTTCTTGTATTATATTTTTTTCTGTACCGACTTCTTGTTCAGAGGGCACCTCTTGCATTTTAGTAAATTGCAATAAATTTTGCGGTTCCGCACCTTCTTCTATATCACTGACATAAGGTGCCGACGTTTCGGAAATATATGCAGGCATTGTTCGAATATCTTTTTCAATATCTCGGTCTTGTTGCATAAACTCTTGAATGCGAATAACTTTTTCTTTCCCCTTATTTGCATCTTCATTAGCTTTTTCTATCATTTCCGGAGTTGCTTTGCTTTGAATTGCTTCTTTGGCTGGCAAGTTATCTCTTTCTTTTAGTTCTTCTTCGCTCATTAATTTAGATGCATCAACATCTGTATCGATGCACTCTAACAACCAAACATCATATATGGGATGCTCTATGGCGTTAATCCCCGGACTTGATGATACTATCCAACCTCTAAATATGTTATATTCATCTGTACCGAAACTTTTATCTGTTACATCTATAAATGCAAAATTTTCCGGCGTTTCTTCGGCTGGCCGCTTTTTACAAGCTCTCAGTACCAGTGAAAAGTCTCCAAAAGATATTTTTGATTTTACCGGAACGGTTATTTTATTGACACGTCCCGTCACTTTATCCATGGCTTGCATTAAGGCTGCATTTGTCGGTATCTCTGCCGCTAGGGTAAGATTTGCCATACTCATACATATTAATGTTGATGCTACCGTAATTCTATTTTTCATCATCATCACCTGTTACCATAAAAATAATTTCTCCAACCATATCCTCCAGTGACTTCGCATCTTTGGTATTCGCGGCAGTACTTCCCGGTGTTAATTTATTTGCCGATTGGCCCGGTTCAATTTTTACGAATTTATCACCCATTAATCCATCTCCGGCAATTGTTACTTCGCTATCTTCCGGCAAAACGATATCCGGCCTTAAGCTCATTTTTACATCCACCATATAATCTTCCGGATTTATTGATTGAGCTAATACAGTTCCGACTTTAATACCGTTTATGCGAACATCCGCGCCCGTATTTAACCCGCCAACCTTTAAAAATCTTGCATTTATTTCATACCCTTTTACTACTTGCAAATCAGATACTCTATATGCAAAAATCATGAAAAGGGCCGCAACTGCCAAGACAACCAGACCCATTATTGTTTCTACCGGCTTTTTATTCATTTCTTGCTCCTTTTATTATTTATCTTTCAATGCTTGGTTTGATTTTTTACTTTTGCCAAGCGATATAATTCTATCCAACAGCTCTTCCAACACCATTGCGTCTTGCGTGAAACCTATATTTCCATTCGGTTGCAGATAATCTTCCGCGCCTCCGACATCTATTTCCACATATTTTCCACCAATCAGTCCGAAACTAACTATTGAGGCGCTACTGTCTTCAGGTATTTTATATTCTTCTCCGATTTCCATTGTCAACTTAGTACGAAAATCTTTATCTAATTCCGCCGCAGTGACCCTTCCGATATTTACTCCCGATAACCTTACCGCATCTCCGACATTCAGTCCATCCGTGCGGCCAAAACTGGCATATATGTTATATGTTCCGCCATCTCCTTGACCTTTTATTGAGGCGTTGTGCGAAATTGTTATAAATACACCTATCAAAATTACCATTAAGGATATTATACCGATGCGAATCGTTTTCATCTCTTCTTTGGTATACTTTTCTTCCACCTTTATTTCTCCCTTTAGACTTCTTTTTAATCTTCTTATATCTTATAAATAATTTTTTGTCACCATTAGTTTTATTATTTGACACGAAATTGTGAAATTTTTAAACATTTTTTGTTATAAATTTGGTTAATAAATTTTGTTTCATGGTGTTTTTATGATTGAAATATTAAATTTAACTCAAAATTTTGGCAAAAAAAATGCTCTTGATTGCATCTCCCTTATGTTGAAATCTGGTGAGGTTGTTGCTCTTATCGGTGAAAATGGTGCCGGTAAATCTACTTTGATGCGTATTATTTGCGGGTATATTAAATCCACATCCGGAAGCATTCATATCTTTGGAAATAATATTGAAACGAATAGAATTGAAGCTCTTCAGCATATCGGTTATGTGCCTGAAATATCTTCTTTGTATGGTGATATGACTGTTTTTGATTTCTTAAAATGGATTGCCGGCTTATGGAATATCGCAGATTTTAATGAAGTTATTGCAAATGCTGCTTCACAGATGCAAATTCTTGATGTTTTGGCTGATAAAATCGAAACTCTCTCAAAAGGATATAAAAAAAGAGTTGAAATTGCCGCAGCTATCCTTCACAATCCCGATATTCTTATCCTAGATGAACCGACTGACGGTCTCGATCCTAATCAAAAACAGCATATCCGCAATTTTATGAAATCTTTTGCTAAGAAAAATTTGGTACTTGTGTCTACTCATGTTTTAGAAGATGCCGAAATTGCGAATCGCATTCTTATGCTTTCACATGGTAAACTTATCGGAAATATGCCTATGAAAGATTTTAAAAAAATTTCTCAAACCGGTAATCTTAACGATGCTTTTCGCATCTTGAGTTCTGCAAAAAAGGAGAAAAAATGAAACAATTTTTAGTCCAATTTTCAAAAGAATTTCAAACTCTTTTTTGCTCCGTTGGCGCTTATGTTGTTATTGCTGCTTATTATATTTTTTCGATGTTTTCGACTTTTTATATCGGAGATTATTTTTTAAGAGAATCCGAAATTATGAATGCTTTTTTTGCATCGCAACCTATTATGCTGACTTTGATTATTCCGGCTATTACCATGCGCTTGTGGGCTGAGGAAACTAAAAGCGGAACGTTGGAATTATTACTTACTCAACCTATTAGTTTTACTAAACTCGTATTTTCTAAATTTTGCGCCGCGTTCTTGTTTTTTCTTCTATTGTTATTTTCTTCTCTTTGCCTATTTTTTATATCTTCGTATCTCTCGGTTTTAGATTATGGTTTAACTTATTCCGCTTATCTCGGTGTTTTGCTTTGCGGGGCTTTTTTTACGGCTATCGGCGCATTGATTTCCGCTTTATGCAAAAATAATATTCTGAGCTATATATATACGATTTTTATTTTATTTGTTCTCTCTCAATTTGAATTTACGTCTTTTTATTCTGTCCCCTTGTCCGATTTAGGATTTGAAAAAAATTATGGTGCATTTTTAAGCGGATGTTTGGCTTGGAATAATGTCTTTTATTTTTTATGCGGAACAGGAGGGTGCTTATGGTTGAATGTTGTTGCTTTAGAGTATAGGCGTACTAATGGTGCTTCTGATAAAAAATCTTTTTACTTTTTTACTTCTCTGTTATTCATCTTGTTTGTTTGTTCGGTTTTAGCTGTTGCTTTTATTTGGAATCATTCTTTTGATATTACTGACGAGAAAAAATATACCTTAAATGCTGATGACAGAAAATTTTTGCAGGAACTCGATAACCGTATTGATATTACTTTGTACGAATCTAAAAATCAAAGACAAAACGCTAGTTCCAGTTATGCCGTTTATGCTGATTTTGTAGAGAAAATTTTGCATCTTATCGAAAAACATTCCGAAGGTGCCGTTCGTTCCGAAATCGTTTGGGTTGAACCTTTCAGCCCTCTGGAACAGAGATTAACTAATGAAAATAATATTCCTTTTGAAACAGATAAATTTGAACAGAAAATTTTTATGGCGGCGGAGTTTTCAAGTAATGAGGGCGGAACTTATCTTATTAATGCTTTTAGCAATCTTCGGCAAAATTTGTTGGAGACAGATTTTATGAGAGCCTTAAAAACTTTTAATCAGCCCCGCCCTAAAGCTATTGTTGTTGCTGATAATAATGACTTAAATGAGATGAGGGCCTTTAAAGGTATTTTGCAAGAATTTTATCAAGTTAAATATCTTGATATCCTACCTTTTTTTGTTCCCGATGAGTATAAATTCATGATTGTTATTAATCCTAAAGAACTTTCTACCGAATCGCTTTTGGCTATGGAACAATATGTTCTTAACGGGGGAACTCTGATCATCTTTGCCGAACCTAAAATGGTTTCAGATACCAGAGGAAAACCGCTTATTTCATTCTTACAGAACTTTGGTATATCGCCGGTTCCATCCGAAATTATTCGTGATGATGTAAATAAACAGACGGTTTTTCCTTCCGATGTTGTTTATCAGAACCTTAATAAAAATATTCGCTCTGTCATCGTTAATGAAGCCGGAAAAATTACTCTTAAAACA
>CASFTO010000004.1 GCA_949297665.1 uncultured Alphaproteobacteria bacterium
CCATCATAACCGAACTCAGACAAATCCAAATTACCCAAACCTGTATGAATTGCAGCTTCGTGAGCTGCTTCATTACCGGTAGCTTGCACCCAAACGCCATCATTTTTTGCCACATAAGCATACGCTTCAACATCACCCGTAGCTTCCGTTAACAATCTTTCGGCATCAGTAGCATCTACCTTTTTAACAGGATAGCCCCAACTGTTACTAAAAACTCTGACCCCATCATCATCGACCATTTTTTTAACGGTTTGAGATATATCCGCACTTAAATCCCAACTAACAGCGACAATTTCACCATTTTCAAAAGCCACACCATGACTACCCTCATCATTTTTATTAGCAGCAATAAGTCCGGCCACATGTGTACCATGGTTCAATTGTGCGATAACATCTCCCCAAGAATAAGGATCTTCAGGATCAAAAGTTTCAGCCAAATCTGTTCCCGGCGCATTAGCTCCACCGACATTAACAGCGCTAAACTGATCTTTAGATAACCCCAACGACTCCATAAATTCACTCAATTCTGTTTCGGCAAGAGCCTTGCTGCCATCACTTTTTTCAGCATATTGGAGTTGCCATCTGCCATCATCTAACAAGACTTTACACATCAACACATATTTACCATTTTTCTCAAAAATATACCACTGTTTATCAAGCTGAGGCATATACCCCCAAACATTTCCCATATCATTATACGGATTGAGGTCATAACTACCAACAATTTTATCATCTAAATCACGATTAGCATATACCCCGGTATCAATAACACCGACTTTAACTTTCTTAAGAGCTTCATCAGAACTAGCCTGATGGCTGTAGAGCAAACCATCTTCATCTTTATTATACATATAGCTATATGCTTCCGCCGCATTAATTCCTTCCAGATAATTACTGTTATTATACTCCTCTCTACGAAATTCATCTGCAGAAACCTTTGATAAAGTTCCGGAAGGTTCTCCTTTACCGATATAATCCTTACCATATGAACCTTGAGCAGAGGAACTGCCTCCGCTACTTCCGCTATCGCTACCGCTGCCGCCGCCACCACCACCGGCTAATGCGGCAACACCACCGCCAACGGCAAGAGCACCAAGTCCCCACCATAAATAATTATTTCCCGAATCATTATCCCACTTAGCCGAACGAGAATATCTTTTCCGCGCCTCAACCTTACGACGAGCATATTGTTCTTTTTCTTCTTCAACTCTTTGCACGCAAGGATGATTATTCTTAGCACCATAATTCAATAACATTTCTTGAGCCGATTCATCATTATAGCGCAAAGCAATACAATAAGCCGTATCTCCCGAACGATTTTGCATATTGACCGCGCCGTTATAACGAGTCAAGCGCTGAAAAAATCCATAATTTTTCTGTCGTGCCTGACGATAAATTTCATCAGCAGTAATCGTATACGCCTCAACTGAATTAGCACAAAAAACAACACCACTTAAGAGAGAGGCTGCCAACAACATTGATTTATTTTTAAAGGCCATCATAAAATTCTCCGGGCACGATATATAACATGTTATACATCGATTCTACCCTTAAAACCCTAAAAAACCTTTAATAAGAAGAATTTATATTCAAATTATCGCTGTAAAAATTCAATAATATCAACATCTGCCGGCGGAAATTGATATTGAGATAACTCCTGAGGAGTAACCCACAAAAGTTTTTGATGAACCAAAGTCTTAAGATTATGTGGATTTAAGATTTTAGCTCGATAAACCATAAGTTTAAATTCTCCATGCGGATAAGATTTTGTAACCGAAAGCAAATAATCGCCCACAGAGCAATCAACATCAAGTTCCTCTTTAATCTCACGCACAATACACTGTTCAATAGTCTCGCCGTTTTCTTGTTTTCCGCCTGGAAATTCCCACAATCCGGCCAAATCCTTTCCTTCCGGACGTTGTCCAATCAAGATTTTTCCATCATTATCTGTAATAATGGCAGTACCTACGATTTTCATATTTTATCCCCAAATTTAAATAAATATTAAACATTTACCACGAAGACTACAAAAAACAGCCAGAAAAGGAAAAAGAATGTTCGGATTTTTCAACAATAAAATTTTTGACAAAGGATATCTGCCCGAATACGAAGGACATGAAATCTACTATCAACAAATGGGAAATCCCCACGGCGAACCCGTACTTTTTTTCCACGGCGGCCCCGGTGGACAATGCAAAAAAACACATGGACGCTACTTTAACTTAAAGACTCAACGCGTCATCATGTTTGACCAACGAGGTTCGGGGTTATCTAAAGCCGAAGACATCGCAACCTTAAACGACACTAAGAGATTAGTCAAAGACGCCAAACGCTTACTGGAATATTTAGGCATCACCGAACCGGTAATCGCTGCCGGTGGTTCATGGGGTTCTACTTTAGCTTTATTATTTGCCGAAAAATACCCTGAATGTGTCAAACAAATCTGTATTTATGCCGTATTTTTAGCCCGTCGCGAAGATATGGAGTGGATGTTGCGCGACAGTGGTTTATTCTACCCAGATTTATTAGAAGAAATCCGCCGTCAAAGTGAAGGTGAAAATCCCTATACTCATTATGCCAAATTAGTTTTTTCTGACGATTTAGGCTCAATACAAACCGCCATAAAATACATGGTGCATTATGAATATCAACTGGGAAAATTAGATGCCGGTTTTAAGGAAGTCGCCATAGATAACGACATTATCACCTCCGCTCGCATTAGTTTGTACTACGCCGCCAATCGTTATTTTTTAAGTGACAATGAAATCCTCAAGAACATAGATAAGATAAAAGAAATTCCCACAATCATCATTCACAATCGCCTAGATATGTGTTGCCCGCTAAAAGGCGCATGGGATTTATATCGTGCCATGGATAATGCGAAAATAGAGATTATCGCAGATTTAGGACATGTCGGCGATAAATTAAGAAAGACCTACCGTAAACAATTTGATAAATAGCCCCTCAAATTAAAGATAAATTTCCCACAAAATAACATAAAAAAGAGGGCTTCTGCCCCCATAAATAAATACAAAAAGCCATCTCTGCCAAACAGAGTATTATACATTTACGCAAACATTACGCGCTTCGCTCCAAAAAATTCATAACAGATGCTTTAGCCTGTACCGGTTCTGCTAAAAACAGCGCGCACGCTCCATATTTTTCCTGTTCCTCTTTAGAATATTGCCGTTCAATACGCAATCTAATTTCCTCACGACTGCTATAACCAATCATTTCCGGCGGCAACATATCAATGAGCGTTTTAAAATCCTGAAAAAGGGCAATACCCTTAACTTCCCGCAACAAACAGCTTTTAGTTTCCGCGTTAACATACTCAATCGTATCACCGACATGAATATTATGAAATCTTTTGAGATAAAGGCGCAAATCAATTTTACGCTGACCACCCAAAATTTTGTGATACGCAAAAGGATATACTTCTATCAAATGTTTCATGACACATACCCCTTACATCTAAACAACACAACCCCGCTTACATTTATTATATATACTGAAAAAATTTAAAGCGCAAGTTTTTTATACATTAGGGTAGGTATAATTATTTCCCATAAAATTTTTTATTTGACGATTCCCTCAAAATGTGGTATGGTAATAGTGTTTTACATTATAGATATTTTTATTATTGGGGAGTTTGTTTTCATAGTTATTTTGTGCTGTGATTTTCCCGATTAGTATCTGTAGTTTAAACCTACCCATTTATCTTCGGTAGTTATTAAAGCAAAAAAATCATCTAAATAAAATATATATGAAAACAAAAATTTCAGCGCTATTAGGCATAATATTTGCCATATGCGCATTTAGCATTAACAGTATTTCATCTGAACCTTGGGCAGATGAATGGGCTGTTTTTTTCCAGGGTTGCATCTACGCCCTGGAGAGTGGTATTTTAACATTCGGTGTCACCTATGTGGCACTGTATGTTTGGGAGCATCTTTTCCCAAGCCACTTTGAAAAAACAATGAAAAAAATTTCATCAAAAATTGAAGGAGTATCAAACTCCATTTTTGATGAATAACTTTTCGCACCTTGATTTCCCGCTTTTAAGCATTTCGGATTTCAAGGTGTTTTTTATTTTAAATAAAACAATTATTTCAAACAGCCCCTCATCAATTATCAAATTAAAATCATCTCTGATACACAACTGCCCCAACCTATTTTACCGCTTACAATCTTCCTTATATTGACATTTTCACTCCTTGCATAATATCCCCTCAATATCTTGCAACTTTCATCTTCCCAATTTACCACCATACAAACCAAAAAAGAAGTGCCATAAAATTATGACACCTCTTTTCCTAGAAAACCCCAAAATACATTTACTCTGCTTTTTTTGTTTTTGCCTTAGATGTTTTTTTAGCCGTCTTGGATTTTGTTTCTTTCTTAGTTTCCTTTTTAGCTTTAGGCTCTTTTTTAGCCTTTACGTTCTTCTTTTCTTTTTTAGCAACCTTTTCAGTAGCTTCCTTTTTCGGACGACCGCGTTTTTTCGCAACACCATCAGCTTTAGGAGCCGCTTTTTTCTTAGTTTTCTTTTTACCTTTATTTTCCTTGAGTTCAGCTTGTTGTTGAGAAATCAACATAGCCTTTTCCAATTCTTTTTCAGAGCAAAGTCCGACAGCCATCGGATTAATCGGACGCAAATTAGCCATATTGCTGTGAGTTCCCTCGCGAATAGAAGCGATTGTCGGTTTCGTTGTACCGATAAGTTTGCAAATTTGCGAATCAATAACTTCCGGACAATTTTTCAAAATCCACAAAATAGCGCTTGGCTTTTCGGCACGTTGAGTCGGAGAAAGAACTTTTTTCGCCTTAGCATTTCTCTCTTTAACATTTTTCTCCAAAGGTGTAGCCACCAAACGAGCCTTTTCATCTGCCTCACAACGTCGAATTTCCTCCAACGTTAATTGACCGTTAGAAACAGGGCTAACCCCCATAATATTATAAGCGATATCGCCATCGGCAATAGCCTGAATCTCCAATTCATGCAGTTCACAAAAATCTGCAATTTGTTGAAAAGTCAGGGTAGTATTTTCGACCAACCATACCGCGGTAGCCTTAGGCATTAAAGGTGCAGTCATGTCATCATCCTTTCTATCTAAAAATAACCCCCAAATTTGTTTATAGCGTAAACTGTTTTTATAGGATTACAAGCGATTTTAAGTGTTTTCTACACAAAGTTTTTCACATTTCCCTACAAAATCCCATAAAACATCAAGCAAGCATTCTCCACCCCGAATAAATATTTAGAAGTAAAAGAAAAGCCTGTAAAACACAGGCCTTTAACTTGTCGAAAACTCTCTAATAACAAATTAATTAGCAGCTTTTTTAGCAACGAACTTAGCAAATTTGTTATTAAACTTACCAACTTGACCGCCAGAATCGACAACACGTTGAACACCTGTCCACGCCGGGTGAGATTTCGGATCGATTTCAAGTGTCATTGTAGCGCCTTCTTTGCCCCAAGTTGACTTAACTTTCTTCTCTGTACCATCTGTCATTACATAAGTAATTTCATGATAATCAGGGTGAATACCTTTTTTCATTATTATCTCCAAAATTTAACTTCACTAAAAAATTTACGGTACTTATACACTACACTTTTATAGATTGCAAGTACATTTTTGTAAATTTTTAAACTTATTTTAAAATTTTAGCAATTTTCTGACTTAGATTAAAACTTGCGGCCATCAGATTACCCGAGTTTAGCACCATCGACAAATCTTCTGTACGCGTATCATCTTGTTCCATATCCAAAACAAGCCCGCCAGCCTCTTTAACCAATAAGATACCCGCGGCAATACTTGCAAGCATGGAGGAGGGAGCAATCACACCGTCAAGTTTACCGGCGGCAACATAAGCCAAATCCAGAGCGACGGCTCCGCTGATACGCACATCTTTGCAAAGCATCAACGAATTATTGATAATTTTTGCCGACATTTCCGCATCATTAGCATTAGGTTTAACGGCAACCAAAGCGCCCTCAAGTTCCTGTCGAGCAGCCACACGCAAACGTTCATGGCTGCGAAATCCCTCTTTAAAAGCCCCCTTACCTTTTTCGGCAAAGAACAACTCATCGCGAGCCGGATTATAGACCACCGCATCTAAGATAGTCTGTCCGTCGATGAGTGCCACCGAAATAGCGAATTCGGGATTTCCGTGAGCAAAGTTAGCCAAGCCTTCGATTCCGGAAACAGCAAAATACATTCCTTCCTGAGGAATTTTCTGCCCGACAAACACTATTGGCACCACCGGCATAATTCTAAAGATTTCGCTTTTAAGCCCCTTTTGAATTTTATCAAAAGCGATTTTGGTAAAATCCATACTTCCCTTAACGGAATTTTGTAAACGCTCAATTTCGCTAAAATCGCGATTAAGATTAACCGAAGCCTTTTTAACCGCATTAACGATATTCGTGAGCATTGGTGAGATATAAGCCATTATTTTGCTCTTTCAACATAGTTAGCTTCTTCGGTTCCGACAACAATTTTTTCGCCTGCGGCAATAAACGGAGGCACACCGATACGCATACCATTATCCAAAACAGCAGGTTTATAAGAAGAAGTAACGGTTTGCCCTTTAATAACCGGTTCGGTTTCAACAACGGTGCAAATAACCTGTTGCGGTAATTGAACGGAAATCGGTCTATCGTTAATATGAGAAATACGAACCACCATACCTTCTGTCAAGAAAGGTCTAGAGTCGCCCAAGATATCAGCAGGCATGGAGAACTGTTCAAAAGTTTCGTTTTCCATAAAGTTTAAGCCGGTACCATCTTCAAACAAGAACTGACAATCTTTATCTTCAACCATCATTTTTTCAACGGTATCTTCAGTTCTGTAACGTTCGTTAGTTTTTGTTCCTTCTTCAACAGACTTCATTTCAACCTGCATAAAAGCGCCGCCTTTACCCGGTTTAATGTGTTGAGCTTTAGTAATGGTCCAAGGTTTTCCTTTATATTCGATAACCCAGCCAATTCTGATTGATCCGGCTAACTGTTTCATTTATTTGTTCTCCATATTTACAATGTTAATATTCAACAACAATTTTCGTACAAACCCTCAAAAAAAAATCTGAGAGCTCCACCTGAGCGACAAGATAGACCAAAAATTTTATTTTGCAACAAAAATCGTAATTAGACAAAATTTACTCTTGCACGAATACGAAATATATGCTACACTCTGCCCCATAAAACAATAATTAGGTCTAACAATTAAAATTCAAACTATTATGGAAAAAAATGTAAACTGCGTTTCTACAACGCCGGAACAGATGTATGCGGAACTTCAAGCAGAAAAGAAGCAACGTGCGCCCATTAAACCACAGCAGTCAGCCTCTATATCCGAGGTCAATACCCCTCAGGATTTGGAACGACCATATGGTTTAATCCAGAAGAAAGACAAATGCATAATCTACAAAAGAAACGGCAAAAGCATCAAAAATGGAGATATCTGCTTCAGTTTTATGTGGCAAAACGCCGATGAACCTTTCGTTGAATATGCAAAAAAAGCCAATCTTCTCTCTACCGAAGATATTTCACTTGAAAGTAATTTTATCAGTGCGTTAAGCGCGGGTAATATAATTTACTACATTCTCGTGAACTATCGCCGAGTGGACATTCGTTATCTCGGAAATATGAGAATTTTGGAATTGGATTCCATTCTTGAAAATTGCCCTGAATTTCCAACGCAAAATCTGCTATCCGACGGCAGAAAAAAACTTATAAGCGAAAAACTTGTCCATGAAAAAGATATAGATTTTAGGCTAAAAAATCTAACAAATTTAGCAGACTATGAAGGTCTATTTTCTTTAGATGACGAGCAAGACCAGCTCAAAGTTTGGGAATGGCCCACTGCCCCAAAGTTACTCCTTGCTTTAGCAAAAAATGGATGGCTCAGCGAAAAAGCTCAGATCAAAGCTTTTGAGCTACCAAATGCCTCAGAGATTATTCTTATTCTGGCAAAAAAAGGATTGCTCTGCTATGTTGCACAACTCAAAATTTTTGAATGGTCAAATGCAGCTGAGATTATCCTTGAGCAAGCAAAAAATGGAAGCCTCAGCAATGAAACTCAGCTCAAAGCTTTTGAGTTGCCGAACGCTTCAGAGATTATCCTTGAGCAAGCAAAAAAAGGATTCCTCGGCTTTAATGTCCGATTTAGTTTTTTGCTAGGAATTACCCATATTCGGCTAGAAGAAGGGAAGCTCGGAAAAGATGCACAACTTAAAGCACTTGAATTACCAAACGCACCAGAGATTATCCTTGAGCAAGCAAAAATAGGAGGACTCTATAATGAAGCCCAGCTCAAAATTTTTGAGTTACCAAATGCCTCAGAGATTATCCTTGCTCTGATAGAAACAAGATATCTCGATCATCTCCACATATATTTTGAATGGACGACTGGGTGTCTGGCTGTTTCTAAAACAACAAAAGAATGGATCTGCGAGGATGCCATACTCAAAGCTTGTGAATTACCAAATGCCTCAGAAGTTATTCTTGCTCTGGCAGAAAAAGGTTACATCAACGACCAAGTTCAGCTCAAGATTTGTGAGTTACCGAACGCTCCGAAAGTAATTCTTAAATTAGCCCAAAAAGGAGATCTCTGCAATGATGCTCAACTTAAAGCGCTTGAATTACCAAACGCACCAGAGATTATCCTTGCATTGCTAAAAAGAGAAAAGCTCTGCGAAGAAGCGCTATGCAAGTTTCAATCATCAGACTTGCAACACTAATTAACGAAAAAACGGCTGTTCCATAACAGGAACCGCCGTTTTTTTTATTTGCTCAAATTTGACAACCAAACTTCACTTTTATTTTATCACAAAATCCGTCCGCAAATTTTCCGCTGGAACACCATCTTCCATAATCCACGCCGCTGATTGGATAAGGAAAAAATCATTATACCAATCCGTCAGTTCCTTAACATTTTCAAAACCGTCTTTCCAAACTTTGAAAATAATAAAATCAGGTTCAACTTCAGAAACAATCATACTTTCGTGCCGACGATTGCGTGTAAACAAGCCCACAAATTTCCGCTTACCGAGCTGTTTACGCACATCAGCCATTTTTTCCTTCAATTTCTCGAAACCCAAATCCAAAATCACGCCATCAGCGTCATATTGTTTAGCTTTTTCAATAGCCTTATCGCCATAAAACAAAACCACCCGATTTTCAGCAACAGCCTTCTCCACAAACTTCCGACAATATTCCGCATCAAGAGATGTCGCTAAAACAAAACACTCCTCATCCATTTTATTCAAAATCTGCGAATTTTCACTATCCACGCGTATAATAAACTTTTGCATAAGTCTTTTTGCCTCTTGTAAATCCAATGTTTAAGCCTTAATAATATAAAGAACTATCACATTATTTTTAGAAACGGAAGTTAAAAATGGAATCAAACGCAAAATATTTTCCGCAAACATCCGCTGCCTTGCAGTCATTAAAAGAAACCGCTGCGTTATTAGACGAAGTTGCAAACGAAAGCGTTGCTAAAAATAATGAATTAAATGACAAACTGACAACTTTGCGCCAACAAATCAACGAAAAAGTTTCGCGTATCGATTCTGTAATAGAAACCCTAAGCAAGGCGGTGCAATAATGGCACAAGTAATCATCACCATCAACTATCGCGAATATGCGATATCCTGCGACAACGGACAAGAAATCCAAATTATGAAACTTGGCCGTATGCTGGACGAAAAAGCAAAATCGCTGATTTCTGCTTTAGGACACATTAACGAAAATCAACTTTTGGCGATGGTTGGATTATTGCTGGCTGATGAACTAAGCGAACTCAAAAAAGCATCTTCTGCGCAACCGACAGTTGCAGCCCCCACCCCAACGGCTCCTGCAATATCCGAAACAGATTTAGCCCAACTTGATACCGAAATAGCCCAAAACATAAATTCTTTAAATGAAGCAATAAAATCTGTTGCAACCAAGTTGAAATCCATATAATATGACCTATATTAAGTATGGGACTGCCCTTCGCGTAGAAATCCGCATGTCTTCCGGGCCAACACTATTTATTAGGGAACTGTCACTGACAAGATCGTGGTCTTGTTATATGGTGCCCACCTTATCTTGCGGGTATCGGATAGAATGAACTGATTTACGGTGTGGGCGGTCCGCCTTTTTTATAAACACACAACAAGGATATGGAACTGTTGAAAATATTATACTGCGGCGACATAATCGGACGAGCCGGCCGAAACGTTATCATCAAACACATTAAAGAAATAAAAGAAAAATACGCCATAGACGGCGTCATTGTTAATGGCGAAAACGCCGCCCATGGTTTTGGCTTAACCCCATCAATTGCCAACGATTTATTAAACGCCGGTGTAGACGGTATCACCACCGGTAACCACATCTGGCAGCAGCGAGAAATTTATCCTTATTTAGACCAAAACAAACAAATCATTCGCCCTCTGAATTATCCGGAAACTCTCCCCGGAAAAGGTTGGCAAATCTTAAACATCAACGGCAAAAAGTTACTGATTGCGCAAGTTTTAGGGCGTTTATTTATGCCGCCGATAAACAGCATTACCGAACCTTTGGATAATTTATTAAAGCACTATACCTTAGGCAAAAACATAGATGCGATTTTGGTGGACATACACGGCGAAGCCACTTCTGAAAAAATCGCCCTGGGCTATTATTTAGACGGACGAGTAAGTGTGGTCGCCGGCACACACACCCATGTTCCGACTGCTGACGCGCGTATTTTACCGCAAGGCACGGGATATATAACCGATGTCGGCATGTGCGGAGATTTTGAATCAGTTTTAGGGTTTGAACCGACAGCCCCGATGGAAAGATTAGCCGAAAAATTAACCGTTCAAAATCGCTTAACTCCGGCCAACGGCAAAGAATTAACCTTATGGGGTGTGTTGGCAGAAATCAACAATAACGGACAGTGCGTCAATATCACCCAAGTCAAAGAAACCTTTGCCAACGACTAGTCACGAGCTAACTTAACCAACAAAAAAGCATCTCACCCAAATGGTAAGATGCTTTTTTAATCTCAATTTTCAGAAATTCAATTAGAAGCAAAACTACTCTTTCAAATAGTAATAAAGGCAATCGTACGCATCACCAACCGTTTGAATCTTGCTAGACACATCATCAGGAATATAAAAATTAAAAGCCTTTTCGCACTCCATAATAAACTCAACACTATCCAAACTATCTGCTCCCAAATCATCTTTCAAACGACTTTCTCGAGTAATAAGCATCTTGTCAATGCCCAATTTATCTATCAACGCCTGATTAACCATATCCACTATTTTGCGAACCTTTGGAGAGGAATCACTGGGATCAACTTTATAATCGCCCCAAAGCTTTTTAACGCCATAAACTTTTTGCTTATCTATTTCGCCAGAAGTTTGCTGTTCATCACTTTTTTGCTTGAGACAATAAAGAACAGAATCATAAATATCCCCCAATGTTTTCCAGAAAGAACAAAAAGAAAAAACAGATCTACCAAGCTTTATACCAAAAAGTTCTTCAATCTCATTACGAAACAAATCTCTGGATTGACGATTAAAATCATAAATTTTCAAAACATTCATATCTCGCGAATATGGGGCATTGCCAAAATCTTCTGCAAAGTATTGAGCAAACGTTTCATTTACTTTCTGAATAATTTCAGGATCATGACATTCTTCTGTCCACGGTTTACCGGAATTTTTATTAGTTGCCACGTTATCCGCTTTTTGAACAGTTTCATCTGCAACTTGAGGCGCGTTGGCTTCAGCTACTTGCGGTAACTTTTCCTGCGCTTCTGGCTTATCCTCTTTTAACTCCGCTTCTTGAACCGCTTCATCTGCGGCTTGAGGTGTGTTGGCTTCAGCTTCAGACTTTTCCTCTGAATGAATTTCCGGCTTATCCGAAGATACATCTTTAGGTTTAATTTCCGTAGGATTATCTTCAAACGAAACACCAGCCTCCGCCAACAAAATCTCTAACAAATTAGATTTTGTCTGTTCTCTGAAAGTCATTCCCAAATCGTTCTGCAATTCAGTAAACATTTGTTCAGTCGCATCAATAAGCCCTTGTTTCTTTTGAGCTAGCAAAACATCGAATGCTTCTTGAGACAACCTATTAGTAAACCTATTTTGCACATCTTCTGAAACTTGGACATCAAGATTTTGAGACAACGTCAAAAACAAGCTATCGACATGTTTTTGTACTTTTTCTTTTAATTGAGTTTTTTCCATAAATAATATTGTTTAAAATGATACAATGATAAAATAATAAATTTTCTGACAAAAAAAATAGCATTTACAAAAAATATGTCAAGAAAAAAGCACCTATATTTTCCTCGACATACTCGCACAGCCTACCCATTACAAAAACAGCCCGCAACAGCGAGCTGCTTTAATCAGAATATCGACTTAAACTAATGTCCAATATGTTGGCACGCCATCAATAAATCTTCTTTTTTATAGAATACCTTATATACCGCATATAACAAAGAAATCATAACAGCGATTTTATAAACATCATACAACGGCATATAGTTATTTAAAAACACGGTAATACTATCCGAACCGGAAACCAAAAAATCGACACCGGTAGAAACCAACGCATACAAAACCGTAAAATACGGTATCCAACCAATTGAAGCCAAAAACACGGAGATACGCGGAAATCTGTCATTCATCTGAAAAACAAATTTCGGCACCCAGTTAAATACAATAGCCACAACAGCCAACCAAAAAGCAATATACAAAAGTCCAATAAATGCATACGCAATTTCAGACATAAACAAAGATATAACTAACGCTGTCACTTGGAACA
>CASFTO010000005.1 GCA_949297665.1 uncultured Alphaproteobacteria bacterium
ATCGCATTTGCTATCTCCGATTGCGTTTTTTTAGCTTTACACATGTTCTCTATTACTCTTCTATCGTCATATGTTAGACGGCGGTATTTTGGTTTTGTCATAGTGCTTTTCTTGGTCGAAAAACATCTACTCTACATTCCCTAAGCCGCTTGTCTAACTCATTTAGCTTTTATGTACTGGCGGCTTGAATTCGCATTTTATAAAACAAGATAAATTTCTTTGTCGCAAATAGAGCATTCTATTCTTTGCTTATTAACACTTTTTTAGAACGTTCTAATATCATTTCGGTGTACAAAGCTTGTAATTCACATGGAAGACGAGAAGTTTGTAAAGTTGACAACATTTTCGGCAACGACACTATGAACTTTTTGAAAATGTTCTCTATCGCTTTTTGTGGAATTCCGAAGGCGGTAAATGCGCGCTCAAAATTTTCTCTTTTGAGCTTTTTCTTTTTGCCATCTAATTGAAGAGCGAGTTCTTCGTCATCTGACGGCAAGACGAGCTTTACGTTGAGCATGTCGTATGCGGGGGTGAGTCTGTATTCCCCTTCTGTCGGTGCGTAGAGCGAAAAGTTTTTTAGGTGCATATCGCTATTACCAATTAACCATGAGAACAAGATTTGCTCGGCAAAATCCACTTTATCGAGAGCAGGAAAAGCGGAAAATTCGTCGATAATTTTTGCGATTCTTTCGTAAGATCCTTTGTATTTGTCACAAGTAAGGCGAGATGAAAGTTGACACATATCCTCCATGTCGAATTTCTCGCCTTTACGATTTCGATCTATTCGCTTTGTAATGTAGCAAAGTTCGCCGTCCTTCATTCTAATTAGAGAGTTCGGAACTGTCGCAATTCCCATAGTTTCCGCCAATGCCATTGACACGTTTTCATTTTCGGGCAGATGCGGATATTTGTCGCTTTGAGGCTTCAGAATATAATCTCCCCAAAGTCCGACTATCGTAAGTTTGCTCGCTTCTCCAACGGCTTTTTCGATATTCATCGATAGCTTCGCTTGAACACCAGCGAGCGCAGTTTGCGACATTACTTGCATTTTTGCAAGTTTACTCAAATCGGCTCTCGTATAAGGCAGAATTGGCGCGACAAGCGTGCCAAAGAATTTTCGCACACATTTCGTATGGAAATCTTTCTCTCCGAATTCGAGGGTTTTGTTGCAATATAAACAGCGTTCCATTATTCTTCCTTCCCAATTTCTTGAACACTGATTGAGCCAATGCAGTCTTTGCAACACGCAAGCAACAAACTCATTCTGTCATTCGGGTTGAGCTTCCAATTTTCAGTTGCGAAACTTAGCAACCAACCTTCGGGGATTAGCCCATCAAAAAATGGAAAGAAAGTTGAACTCACAAATTCCTTTTGCGAGAGAGGCATTGTAAGACTTATTGCTTGTGACTGTGGATTCGCTAAATACTTAGCGTCGTAAGAAAACGAATAACCTTCGTCAGACTCCCTTAATACGCCAGCGAATTCGCCTTTGCGGAAAATTTTAGCGGACTTCATTTATGGATCTTTCGATTTTTTGAGGAACAAGTTCCGCACCAAGAATCGATAATACCTGCGCTACTTTGTCCATTCTCAATGACTCTTTACCTTGTTCCAAATCCCGAACAAAACGAAGTCCAACGCCAGACTTCTGAGATAAATCAACCTGCGTAAGTCCTAATTTTTTGCGAGACCCCTTTACAAATCCCACTAACTTTGAGCGCTCTTCATTTTTCATATTATACCCAAACTGATATATATTTTTTACATTGTCAACAAAATATACCCCGATAGGTATAAAATATTCCATAATTCATAGAATTACACAGATAAGGTATAATTCAAGCGCTAAATATCACCCAAAGTACCAATTCAGCACTTCAGAATTGGAATTGTCTATAATGATTTCAACGTTATTATTAGTAGAAACAAAAGAGGAGAACTGATTAAGTCTTCCTCTCCAAACTGTTTTATTTTGTCTTATCCTTAAATATCTGTGTCGGAGAGAAATGTGTTCAGACGCGGATTAATATTCGCGTTTTGTTCTTTGTAATTTTCATATTGTGAAGTCAACACTACGACTTTTATCCTTTTAACTTCCTTCTTAACTCTTTTCGATACCGTAGTTATTTTTTTAGCCAAGCTAAAATTTTGCTGTTGTCCCAAAATACAAGCCTAGATTCATGGCTATGTTTGTCATTATAAAAAAGTTCTCGTTTATGATTTAAGTAATTTATGTTGCGGACATTCTCGTATCGTTTGACAACTTGTACGCAGATATACCCACCTGGATGTATGTTTCCCTTTCGCAATACCCACCTCAGTCCCATTAAATTAAGGGTTATCTGGAAAAGAAGAGATTACAGACCTGCTAACAGTAAGAGGGGGCGTATACTCAAGATTATATCTCATAGCAGTCAAACTCCACATTTTCATACTATCCAAAGTCTCTCAGTTTATCTGCTTACCTATTTGAGATTTGCCACCTTCGTTGATCCATCATGTTAACTATGTTTCTTGCCCGACGTATTTCTATTATAACCTCAAAAGATTCAATCATATTAGATGAATACTTGCAATATGTTTAATACGGTCATAATTATCAGAATAATAGACTGAAATGACACTTAGGTTAACCATTACTATAAAATCGTGTTATCAAAACTCTTGATAACAAAATATCTGTTATATTTCCAACAGTGTTTTTATCTGTTGAACGGTGTTGTTTAGTTCATTGGATTCCCACCGCGCTCCTACTGTGTTCCAGAAATTTTTCGCTTTTTCGAGTGAGGGAAGATTGGCAATATCGCGGTTTGCATTTACGGCGCAAATTAATCTAAAAAATACGGGTATTGCATGGAGGCGCAAATCGGGCCCCACAAAGAATGTCAGATTGCCGATGTAATCGTTTCCGTTTATGATTTTGTAATATTCTAAGATTTCATTTCTTATTTCGTTGTCCATGTCGGAGATTTCCCCATAGGTGGAGCCAAGCCTTTTTATGTTTGTATCAAAGCAGCCAGAAGTGACGGACGAAATCATATTTGAATAATCCAAGACCAGCAACAGATCAATATGCTTATTCCTGTACAATCTGACTTTCGGCAACAGTGGCGTCTTGTATTTACTTGTTAACATTTGCCAAGCGGTGAATTCAATCTGAATTTCATCCGCAATTCTTGCGCTAAGCGTATTCTTTATTGGTCCGGACGCTACACAATGAAGGATTCTTACAATTCTATTTTTTTTTCGCTTTAGAATTAATACATCATGTTCGGAAATTAACTTTGCTTTGATTGTTTGAAGGGATAGCTTTGCATTAGGAGTTTCAAGAGTAATAGGGGCAATAGTAGAATAGTCTTTAAGATCTTCATAGAGGTATCTTGTATTTCGCGAACCATTGATTTTGATAATTCCCGGGGTATCGCGCAATATGTGCGATAGAGTCTGTTGAGGGACTTTTGGGCCGTCTATTAGTTTTTGTAGATCGTATAAGCTAAAAGAAACATTTTTCTTAAAAAATGCCTTATTAAGGGCCTTTAAGCATCTATATTTAGCCTTTATCATAACTACTTACAAAAAAAGTTGGTAGAAACCTCCAGAAAAGTCAAGCTTTTTGAAAGAAATCGGCGAAAAACAGGTACTCAAACGGCATTCAATTCATAACTATATTATGTACTGTATGATAAAAATTCGTCAGAAGTTCTTAAACTAACGGCATGAACATTAAAAAAAGCCATAGCGCCGTGGAGAGTTTCCCGGCAGAGAACAAAAATGAAGGTATCCTGAATGGGGTACTATTAAACATCCAGGAAGGAGGTAATGAAGAAATAACAAAAGACGAGTTTGTAACTACAGATTGGGATTTAGCGGATAGTAAATTTTTCCGGCAGGTCCCCGGAACTAATTCTGAGATTTTCAATGTGTTAAACAAAAACTATAGGGATTATGGAGAACCCGAATTTTTAAAAAGGTTAAGAGGCTATTCCAATGGGGTTTCGAATGTGATTTCGTGTGCGCTTCAGGTGATTTTTACGAACAATCCAAAATTTGCGAAACTGAGCTACAATGATTTTCTGAATAGGACGGGGTTGAAGGATGATTGCTTTTCGGACCAGACGTTCTTAAACAATAAAAACGCCTTTAAAATAATCAGTAAAATTAAGGACCATGATACGCGCGAGAAATTACGAAATTGCGGGGTATCGGTAGTCGTAAAGTTTTTAAGAATATCTGAGCGGAAAGATTTTGAGGAATTAATTAAAAAATTTCTGTCTGGCCCGGCAATGAGCCGAAGTAACGCCGAAGAGTATGTTAATAGCATATTCCCCCCAAAAAAGCTTTCAGTAAGGCCAAAAGTTGCCAAAAGCGGAAGCATTGCCCCGCAAGCAAAAGTTGAGTATCCAAACCGGTTTGGATATGGGGGTACTGCGGTATCGGTATTACCCTCTAAGGAAGCGATCCAAGAAAAGGATTCTGAGGAGGTTCCAAATAATGAAGACAATCCTGATATTGGTTTGGAAGAAGCAAATGAGGATAGCCGGGAGATTAAGTCCTTAGGGGTAAGAATAGATATTGTGGGCTGCGGTCAGATTGACGCAGAAAAAATAGAATCGTCGTTTGAGTCTATGCGCGAATACCTCAGTTTATTCGTGGACAGATATGCGGAGGGATCGCCCGAATGGAACAATATTGAAAAGTTAATGAAATACTTGAAATCCCATCTGGATAATAAATCCCAAACCTCTGAAAAAGATGGTTTGGAATTAGCAGGTGCGGACGCAAGCGATGTACCAACGGAAAATAAAAACTTTCCTGCAAATGGCGGTTCTTTGGCTATTACGGAATCTAAATTGCCAGGACTACCAACTGACAGTCCGAAACAATTATCATTAGGAGTATCGGATGGCGGTAGTGAAAGTTCTACGGAGATCCACCTCGCCGCTTCAGAAAATGTAGATGAGAGAGCTGAGGGAGATAATACTACCACGAGCCAAGAAGTAAGTGGCAGCCCGATCAATGAATCCTATACGGCAAAAGAAGATGCTTTGGAATTAACTGATACAGGTTCAGTCAAATTACCCGAAAAACGCGAAGATTCGCCCAAAACAGAAGATACGGGGCTTAGCGCGAACCCCGAATTAACTGAAACTTCGGCAAACGCTTCGAAAGACTTACTCTTAGAAAAAGTTTCCGTTTTGATGAGCGGCTTTTCTGGCAAGGAAGGATTAGCGTCAAGGCAAAGATTGGTAAGCAATATTACAAAAGTAATCAGGGAAAGCGGGATCGGTTAC
>CASFTO010000006.1 GCA_949297665.1 uncultured Alphaproteobacteria bacterium
TCTTTGCCGGCAGCAATTGCATCTTTTAGCTCTTGCGCTGTAGTTACAACGGCACCGTTCTCGCCGACCTTGTCTTCAAAATAAGACTTTTCCGGAACATAAGAACTACAATTTACCTGTGTAGCAATTGCCGTCGCTTGTTCTAAAAAGTCTGTCGCGCTCTCTAATGCCGTAGTTGCAGCTTTTATGGTGCTCACCGCTTGTCCCATGCTGTCAAGCAGCGCATTCAAATCATCTGCCCGATTGTTTAATGAAAGGGCTGTGTAGTAAGAGCTTGGGTTATCTATGGCGGAATTGACTTTATTACCGGTAGAGAGTTTATTTTGAGTAGAGGAAACCTGCCCGCTAATATTCTGCAGGCTCAACAAATTCGACCGCATACTCGCAGTTAAACTTATTCCGCTCATTTCCTCTTTTTAGTCCTTTGTATATATACATCTTCAACTCTATATTTTTCCGAACCTTTTGACTATAACATCCGACCACTTTTCCACATAAAATAAAAACCCCGCCGGGAGAAATGATCTGTACCCCAGAAAGTGGAGGAAAAAAGAAAATCCCCTTTGAAAAAAATATTCAAAGGGGAATTTTTTTGTTAAACTCACACCAAAGGAGATAAGAATGAGCAAAATAAGATTTAGTAAAGAAGAACAAGCCAGATTAAGGACATTAATAGCGGTAGAAAAAGTAAGCGACAAGACACTCGTTTTCACGCAAGCATTCAAAAGGCGAGCGGTGTTATTGAGCCGGCAAGGAAAAACCGCAAATCAGATATTCAGGGAAGCCGGTATTGATATTAACTTATTTCCGGCAAGATATTTTCACCATGTTATCAAGCGGTGGAAAAAGAGTAATTTGCAAGACGGAATAAAGAAAGGGCGGCCATCCAAAGTGGAAAAAAAATTAAATGAAATGAGTATTGAGGAACTTAAAGCCAGAGTAGCCTACTTAGAAGCGGAGAATGACTTCTTAAAAAAACTGAAGGCCTTGGGAATGGGAATAAATCTGGAAGATTTGGATTAATTTCCAAGGCCAAAAATAATAAAATTCAATTATCTTTATTATGCAAAACGGCAAAAGTCAGCATAAGTGGCTATTATCGGTGGAATCAGCATGGAAAAGATAAACAAAAACGAGATAAAGAAGCAAAAGAACTTATCACAAAGATATTTCGAGCCAATCATGAAAAAGCAGGGATTCGCACGATTGCAATGATTTTGGAGCATAAATATGGGATAAAAATGAATTTAAAAAAGATAGCGAGAATAAAAAGAGAATATGGCTTAATCACCAAGATTCGCAAGAAAAATCCTTTTAATATTGCCTTCAAGAAAGGATTGGAACATCGAACAGCGCCTAACTTGCTAAAACAAAACTTTAAGGTTAATCAACCGGATAAGGTTTATTCAACCGATATCAGTTATTTGTTTTATCATGGAGGAAAACGAGCTTATTTGAGTGCAACGAAAGACTTGGCAACCAAAGAAATTGTTGCTTTCAATATCAGCAAAGAGCTTGATTTATACTCAACTTACGGCAATTTTGCTGAGTTTCTAAAGAGCAAAGATTGCTCAGATTTGATAATTCATTCGGACCAAGGTTGGCATTATACACACCCACTATATGTCAATAAACTCAAAGAATTTGGTGTTACGCAAAGTATGTCCAGAAAGGGAAATTGTTTGGATAACGCTCCGATAGAAAGCTTTTTCGGACATTTGAAAGATGAGGTTGACCTCAAATCTTGTCAAACCTTTGATGAGCTTAAAATTAAAGTTGAAAATTATATCTATTATTATAATAATGAACGTTGTCAGTGGAACTTAAACAAAATGACACCGGCTCAACACCGATGCCATTTGCTTAATCCTCCCGCTTGACTTACACCCCTCAGGGGATTTCTTTTTTATTTCCACTTTTCAGGGTACAGATCA
>CASFTO010000007.1 GCA_949297665.1 uncultured Alphaproteobacteria bacterium
AATCGGCTCCGGAGGAAGACCGGCATAACGATATGTGTTATAAGGAGAATCCACCTCTAAATCCTTACGATATAGCGGGCGCCCTAAGTTCATTTGCCCTTTGGTTACCGCATAAATAACCGTTGGATCCGTCTGTAATTTCATACCCAAATTCAAGCGATTAACAAACACAGAAGCCACTTTACCTCGTTCAGAAGCGATTCCCGTTTCTTTTTCAATAATACTTGCCAATATCAACAATTCTTTTTCAGATTTGAGCGGAGAATCAACATCTCTGCTCTCAAAAGCTTTTTTGAGTTCATTTTTCATTGCCTGCTTAGCTTTTTTAAGAATACTGTTACGAGATTCGCCACGAGAGAAATGATAAGTTTCAGGTAAGATTTCCCCCTCACTCAACTCAAGAGTAATCTCGCCTGTCAAATACGGATTATCGAGCAAAATTTTCTTAATTTCCGCCAAAGCCTTCCCTTCGGGAATTGTAACGGTGCGCATAATAACATCACCATCAGTCAGACGATGCGCAACATCTTTCAAAGAAAGTTCCCCGAAAAAAGCATATTCACCGGCTTTAATTTGACCGGACAAACCATTTAAGCGCATATAAAGAACAAACCAGAGAGCATCATCAATAACCCCTCTATTTTGCAGCAAATGAGCAATTCTATTTAAGCCGGCACCTTTAGGAACAACCACCTCAATTTTAGGAGAAATGGGATAAACCCGAGTAATTTGCTGACTAACCCATACACATAAAAAAGCTCCCAACGCCATCATAACAAACAACAACATTAGGAGCTTACGAAATATTCTCATTACAAACCCGAAAAAGTCAGCAATTAACCATTAAACTTTTTGAAAACAATAGACGAGTTTGTACCACCAAATCCAAAAGAGTTGGACATAGCAGCTTTAATTTCACGTTTTTTCGGCTTCAATGGAACCAAATCAAAATCAGCCAATTCATCTGCTGGATCTTCCAAATTCAAAGTTGGAGGACATGTTTGTTCCTGAATAGCCATAATTGTATAAACAGCTTCAACTGCACCGGCAGCACCAAGCAAGTGACCGATAGCTGATTTTGTAGAAGACATAGAAACGTGCTTAACGCCTTCATCGCCAAACAAGCGTTTAACCGCCATAGCCTCACCGACATCACCTGCGGGAGTAGAAGTACCATGAGCATTAATATAGCCGATATCAGAAAGTTCAACCCCATTTTCTTTAGCATGGTCTGCGGCCATTTTCATAGCACGGTAAGCACCATCGCCGGAAGGAGCCGTAATATGATAAGCATCACCGCTCATACCATAACCAACAACTTCGGCATAAATTTTCGCACCACGTTTCTGAGCATGTTCCAACTCTTCCAAAACCACAGCGCCGCTACCTTCACCCATAACAAAGCCGCTACGCGCTTTATCCCAAGGACGGGAAGCTTTTTCGGGAGTATCATTAAAATCGGAAGTAATTGCTTTCATACGAGCAAACCCAGCCAACCCCAAAACATTAACAGCGGATTCGGCACCACCTGCGACCATCATATCGGCATCACCGCGAGCAATCATTGCGGCGGCATCGCCAATTGCATGAGTACCTGTAGAGCAAGCGGTCACACAAGCATGATTAGGACCTTTCAAACCATATCTGATAGAAACGTTACCGGAAATCAAGTTAATCAAGACCGATGGAATAAAGAACGGAGAAATTTTCTTCATACCAAACTCATTAAAAGAGATAGCATTTTCATAAATTCCCTGCAAACCACCGATACCAGCGCCAATCATAACACCGGCACGACATTTCTCTTCTTCCGAAGCCGTTTCAGGGTTCCATCCGGCGTCTTTCAAAGCATCATCAGCGGCAGCCATACCGAACATAATAAACTTATCATTTTTCTTTTGATCTTTGGGAGCAAACACTGTATCCGGATTAAAATCTGGTTCATTTTCGCCAAACGGAACCTGTCCGGCAATCATAACTGGAATATCTTTCAGATCAACACCCTCAATGCGTCTAATACCGGATTTACCGGCCATCAAAGATTCCCAATTGTGTTTAACACCTCTTCCGAGTGGAGAAACGACACCCAAACCTGTAACGACAACTCTTCTCATAGAAAAAAACCTCTTCAATTTTACCCGTGATTCGCTCAAGTTCTCAAAACCCGAGCGAATAGCACGAATAACCTAGTATGAAAAAACTCGCTTAAAGTCTTTGAGCGAGTTCTAACTTATGACAAATCCAAAGACTTACGCAGCTTTAGAAAGATAGTCAATAGCATCTTTCACAGTAAGAATTTTTTCTGCTGCTTCATCAGGAATTTCGCAACCAAATTCTTCTTCAAATGCCATAACCAGCTCAACAGTATCCAAACTGTCAGCACCCAAATCATCAATAAAGTTTGCGTTATCTGTTACTTTTGTTTCTTCAACACCTAAATGTTCAGCAACAATTTTCTTAACGCGATCAGCGGTATCAGTCATTAATTCAACCTCTAAAAATTATTAAAACAAATCTTAGACTAACGTCTGGAATAGACGCTACACACAAAAACTTTATTTGACAAGTATTTTTTTAAACTTTTCAACTTGTAAGGAGCACATACAAAGCCTAACAGATTGATTTAGCTGTTTTTACATTTATAAAAAAAGAGAGGATAAACGTGTAAAAAAAATTACATTTGAAAGCAAAATAAGACTTTATTTCTAAAAAAAGACACATTATATATACCAATGAGATAAAAAGTAAGACCATAATATATATTTTAAAAGGAAAAAGGACATGCAGATAGGAATAATCGGAACCGGAATGGTAGGCAGTGCCATAGCATTTTCGCTGGCAAGTGAAGGCAGTGCAGAAAAATTAATCTTAATTGATGCCAACAAAGAACGCGCCATAGCGGAAGCCATGGACATATCCCACTCCACACCATTTACATTTGGAGCAAAGGTAATCGCGGGAGAATATAAAGATTTAAAAGATGCGGGTATCATCATCATCACCGCCGGCGCCAATCAAAAACCGGGAGAAACTCGTCTTGATTTATTAGAGAAGAACGTCAGTATCTTCAAGAGTATTATACCTGAAGTAGTAAAATATGCGCCGAATTCAATTTTGATTATAGCGGCAAATCCGGTAGACATCATGACTGAAGTAACCTTAAAGATGTCGGGTTTTCCGAAAAATCGCGTCTTCGGCACGGGAACCGTTCTCGATTCGGCGCGTTTCCGGAGCATATTGGGGCGCCATTTAGGAATATCCCCCAAATCCGTACATGCGAATGTAATCGGAGAACATGGCGACAGTGAAGTATTGGTATGGTCAAGTGCCGTTGCGGGAACAACCTGCGTAGAACGTATGGCGCAACAAACCGGAAAAGAATTAGACAAAGTAATCAAAGGCTCTATTGATAATGAAGTACGCAATGCGGCATATACAATTATCAAAGGCAAAGGATCGACTTATTTCGGTATCGCATCAGCCACACAATATATCTGCAATTCCATCATCAGCGACAAACATGCGATATTAACCGTAAGTTCGCACCATAACGAAGGTATTGGCGGTTATGACAATATTTGTTACTCCCTACCATCGATTGTCAGCAAAAACGGCGTTGAAACGGCCCTAATGCCTCAGTTATGCGAAAGTGAAAAAGAAGCATTGATCAAGAGTGCCGAAACTCTTTCTGAATATACAAAAAAAGCATTGGCAATGTTATAACTACCAACAAATTTCACTCTCACATTTTCACTTAACGAAAGCGTCCGGATATGGGCGCTTTTATTATTTTGTCTGCCTTTTCAAGAAAAAATCATTCCGAAGTAAAAAAAAGTCCGAATAGACATCCGAACTTTTTAAGCAAAACCTCCACAATATTATTCTTCCAAGGGCGGCAAATCACGATAATATTTATACCACAATCTCTGCAACATATAAAAGAAATTTGTTTTTGGCACCACTGTTCCCAACGGTTTTTTAGAAGAAGCAAAATGAAGAACGGTAGCCGGTGCGAAAACATCTTCCAACACCTGCCAATTTTCGCCGTAATACTTAGCCATAGTCGGCAAATCCACATGTTCAAAAAAGAAATTCATGGTATTATCTTTAAAAGGCAACACTGTCACATCATCACCAACAACAACATTAAAAGCATCTTGATCCATATAAGTACGGAAATTATTATTGGTATAATCTTCCAATTTCGCCAACAAATTATCCTCTCGAATTTTCTTCAAATTCATCAGCATAACACCGGCATTAAAATAGAAACCGCGTTCTTCCAGATTAAGTTCAAGCACATGCATATTTTCAAAGAACCACGAAGGATCTTTAACTGCCGCCAGATATTTACCCTCAATATTAGTCTGATACAACTCATTCAAGTCATGCAAAACAAGGACATCAGAATCCAAATACAAGACTTTATCCAAATCAGGCAAAACCTGCGCAATATAATATTTCAACAACGAAGTTTTCGAAACATGCGTACCGCGAATATAGAACAAATCAATTTCCTTCTGAGGTAAGACTGTAACTTTAACTTTATCGGTTTCCATTGCTTTCAAAGCGGTGACATCAGAATCATAAACATCTAAAGTCATTACATAAAAGTTATACAAACTATTCGGACACTTGGTTTGTTTTGCAGAATTAATTGCCACTCTGGTAAAGTCCATATAATTTGCATCAGTAATCAAGACTACATCAACAGTACCGTCAACTCCCTCACAATTCTGCGGAGTAAGAGCTAAATCAAAATCATAATTTTTAGCATTTTGTCCAAGCTGTGCCATAGCATTTTCTTCAGCTTGTTGATTAGCAACTTCCCGTTCGATATACGAAGCCCACAGCAACAAACCGACGACAATCACCGCCATTACGTCAGCGACGACGACCCACCACATAGCTTTATCTTTCATAACAAACTCCTTAAATCAATCAACTTAAGCCGAACATAAAACAAGATATGTAAACATCCGGTTAACCCCAAACGCATTCATTTGGATTTTATTACTGTGACAAGATATGTTTCTCCAATAAATATTTGGCGTCAAGAACTTTAGACAACATCAAAAATATATCTTTTTCCCCAATAAAGAAGTAATGTTTATCGGGAAAAGGTTTCATCTCACGCAAAGTCGCCCACTGTTCTTGTTTATCATAACCTGCGTTATAGGAAAAAATCACCGCATCAATAAATTTATCCTTTGGTACGCCCAAAACGGACGATACACCATAAAAAATTTTTTTACTCATATACATTGCATCGCCCCAAATAGGATTAACAGGTTCTGCCCAAAAGAAACCGCTTGAAAACCAAACAGAGATATACATAGAACCGCTAAACAATTCGCGATTATGCTCATATGTACGCAAAGAATAATTATCCGCATATCCGGCAAATTTTTCGCGTCCATACATTCCCCCCAATGTTGTCAGGCGATACTTTTTACCTTTTTGCAATTTAGGCAGCAAATCTTTTTTTATTCTTTCTGCATAAAAGTCATCTTGTTTATTACCCAAGAGCCACACTTTCTGAGCAAAATAATCAATTCTGATAAAACAGCAAATTAAAACCGCAACAAGAGCCATAGATAAATTACGATACAATAATTTTCCATAAATAAAACAAACCGCAAACAATACTCCTATTAAAAAAGGCACTGAATATAAATGAATACGAAACGTATCAAAAAAATCTTTAACAGAAATAAAAGGAATACAAAATCCCCCATATACTAAAGCAATAAAACAAACCACACTCCATAACAATTTATTTTTTAACCACGTCACCCCAAGAGCCATTATGGAAATCAAGACAAAAGCACATCCGAAAAGCGATAGATTATAAGGAAAACTCTGCCATAACACTTTCCAAGGCATATACCATTGCATCAAAAACTTATTGATAATGTTCCATCCCGACAAATTGCTGACATTATACATCCCTAAAACAATCAGCCCTCTTTGTTTCGTTATTTGCACAACCGCCACATACAGCATAAGAACAAACACAATCGCGCCCATCATTTTTAGATAATGAATAAAAAAAGCTCTATCAATTTTATCTTTCTCTAAGAAATCCAACCAAAACTTTCCGATACAAAGGACAAATACCAATTCCAAAGATGCGATATACCCGCCAAAACTTACCAAAAGCGCAATACAACCGCCCCAAACTTTCAAATAGCTTTTATTTTGAATTCCGTCATCGATTCCTATAACCCCAATCACACATAACAAAAACCAACAACAAATAGATAAAATCTGATGCACATAATAAAGCTGGCTCAACATATAAGGATTTAAGACAATCACCAAAGCAAACGTTAATATTACATGACCTTTTTTAGGCAAACCGAACCACGAAGCTGTTTTTACCGCAGCTCCGGCCAAAAGCGCAAAACCGAGAAAGACATTCCAAACAGGTAAAATTTGTCCGCCTGAAAGCAACCAAGGGACAACAAATTGAGTAAAACGTCCCTCAAAAAAACCGGCGTCAATAGGAATACCGTAACGTATAAATCGAAAGTCATGATTTCCAAGAAAGAAACTACTCCAATACGGCAAAAAGACAATAACCAATATTGCCCATACCAAAGCGACACATTTAAGTTCTAAACGATATTGAAATTTTTTTTCATTAAAACAGGTTGTAGAAAACAATATCACATCTCCGATACATCAACATACCAACCATATTTTATAACACACCAGTTTAACACTAAGTAAAAAAAAGAGGAAGTAACAAGTACTTCCTCAACAATTCAACCACGTAACAAATTACATTTCAAAATCTGTAACACCTTCATAAGCCAATTCATAAAGTTTACGAATTTCCTTAATTAAAGGATAACGAGGATTGGAACCGGTGCATTGGTCATCAAATGCGAGGGTCGGCAAAGTTTCCATAGCTTTCTTGAAATCTTCGTCAGTATATTCGCCTTTAATGGCAAACCATTCGCGGATAGAACCTGGAATACCGATTTTCTTCTTCAAATCTTGAATACCGGCAATTAAAGCATCAACTTTTTCATCTTCAGTTTTACCCTTGAAGCCCATAGCCGTTGCAAATTCTGCATAAGCAGCTTTAGCATGCGGGAATTTATATTGTGGGAATGCACATTGTTTCGCCGGTTTATCGGTTGCGTTATAGCGAATAACCTGACAGAACAAAAGCGCATTAGCCACACCATGCGGAATATTAAATGCCGCACCAAGTTTGTGAGCCATAGAGTGGCAAACACCCAAGAAAGCGTTAGCAAATGCCATACCGGCAAGAGTAGAAGCTGCGTGCATTTTTTCACGAGCGTGCAAATCTGCGGTTGCGTAAGATTGCGGTAAATAATCAAAAACAAGTTTACCGGCTTCAAGAGAAAGACCTCTTGTATATTCGGTAGCCATTGAAGAAACGAAAGATTCGAGAGCATGTGTCAAAACATCAATACCGGAAGCTGCGCAAAGTCCCTTCGGCATCGTTTGCACCAAATCAGAATCAACAATAGCCATCGACGGTGTCAAAGCATAGTCGGCAACAGCATATTTAACCCCTTCGCTATCGTCGGTAATAATAGAGAACGGCGTAACTTCGGAACCTGTACCGGAAGTTGTCGGAATAGCAACCATCATAGCTTTTTCACCCAATTGAGGGAATTCGAAAATACGTTTACGAATATCCATAAAGCGCATAGCCAAATCTTCAAACTTCAACTCAGGATGTTCATACATCATCCACATAATTTTACCGGCATCAATCGGAGAACCACCGCCAAGAGCGATAATAACATCCGGTTCAAAAGAACGTAAAGTACCGATAGCCATATTAACGGTAGTCAAATCCGGATCCGGATGAACATCAGAGAAAATTTTATAAGCCACACCGATTTCATCCAAAACATCGGTAACTTTCTTTGTAAATCCCAAATCAAACAGAGGTTTATCTGTAACAATGAAAGCACGTTTTTTACCTTTAAGTTCCTTCAAAGCAAAAGACAGAGAACCGGGTTTAAAATAGATTTTCGGTGGCACTCTGAACCACAACATATTTTCTTCACGTTTAGCCACATTTTTAATATTCATCAGATGTTTTACTCCCACATTTTCACTAACCGAGTTACCGCCCCAAGAACCGCAACCAAGTGTCAACGACGGTTCCAGTCTAAAGTTATAAATATCACCGATTGCGCCTTGCGAAGACGGGCAGTTAATCATAACACGACCGGTAATCATCAGGTGACCAAAGTATTTAATTCTATCATCATTTTGGGGATTGGTATAAAGCACGGAAGTATGTCCTCTACCACCATGAGAAACGAGTTCTTTAGCCAAGTCTGCACCGGATTTAAAGTCATCTGCTTTATACATAGCCAACACCGGAGAAAGTTTTTCAGCCGAGAAAGGTTCTTCAGCACCGACTTTGGAACATTCTGCAATAAGCGCCTTCGTCTCTTCCGGAACGGAGATTTTAGCCATTTCGGCGATTTTATACGCAGGCTGACCAACAATAGCTGAGTTAAGATGACCATCAATCATAATAACTTTTGCCAATTTTTCTTTTTCTTTCGGAGATAAGATATAAGCGCCGCGTTTAATAAATTCGTCTTTAACAGCATCATAAACATCTTTAACGGCAGTAACGGATTGTTCCGAAGCACAAATCATACCGTTATCAAAAGTCTTGGACATCAAGATAGAAGAAACAGCCATTTGAATATCTGCAGTTTCATCAATCAAAGCCGGAACATTACCTGCGCCGACACCAAGAGCCGGTTTACCGGAACTATAAGCGGATTTAACCATTCCCGGTCCACCGGTAGCCAAGATAATATCAACCTGAGGATGTTGCATTAAATATTGAGTTTGGAATATGGAGGGATTTTCAATCCACCCGATAATATTTTCCGGAGCACCTGCTTTAACAGCCTCTTCCAACATAATGCGTGCGGTTTCGACGGTACATTTCTTAGCGCGAGGGTGCGGTGAAAAGATAATACCGTTACGCGTTTTAAGAGCGATTAAGGCTTTAAAGATAGCGGTAGAAGTCGGATTCGTCGTTGGAACAACTCCTGCGATAACTCCCAAAGGCTCAGCGATTTTGATTAACCCATTAGCTTTATCTTCTTCCAAGATACCGCAAGTTTTGGTATTTTTAAATTTATTGTAGATATATTCGGAAGCAAAATGGTTTTTAATAACTTTATCTTCGACCACACCCATACCCGTTTCTTCAACAGCCATTTTAGCCAAAGGGATTCTGAGTGAGCTCAATTTAAGAGCCACGCGTCTAAAAATATAATCGACTTGCTCCTGAGTATATTCGGCATATTTTTTCTGAGCTTCGGCAACCTTAGCGACAATCTCATCAACATGCTTTTTTTCAGCTTCTTCATTAGCTTGAACTTGAGTTTCTTTTGCCATAGTTTACACTTCTCCATAACAATTTAACACTATTGAGAAGATAATAGCTCACAAAAAATTAACAAGGCGTTTAAAAGCCTTATCAAGACACGAATTATTTCAGATTATTTCGTAGGTAAATACAAAAAATCCCCACTCTGCAGTAGGGATTTTTGCATAAGATAAAACAGCCTACGCTTTAACAATATGTAAAACGTTTGTGCTTCCCACTCTACCAAACGGATATCCGGCAGTAACCACAATATATTCGCCTTTCTTAGCCAATCCGGAAAGAGATGCAAAAGAACGAGAAACTGTTTCAATATTATCAAAACTCTCAAATACCTTTGTATCAATATAGGTTTTAACGCCCCAGACCAAGTTAAGTCTGCGAGCAATTTCTTCCGTCGGATTAATAGAAATAATCGGCAAATTCGGACGTTCCTGAGCCATAGCCAAAGTCGTCGCACCACTAACAGAAAAAGTTGCGATACAAGCTACTTTATCAAGAGTCTTAACCACTTCACCTGCTGCATGCGTAATAGCGTGAGCCTCACTGTTGCAATTACTTCCCTGACAGAAATGATGTACATTTTCCAAATATTTCGGATCACTTTCCACCTGTTGAATAACCCCATGCATAGTCTGCACTGTTTCAACCGAATAATTACCGGCAGCAGTTTCCCCTGAAAGCATTACCACATCACAACCATCATAAACTGCATTGGCAATATCAGATACTTCCGCACGAGTTGGCATTGGAGCATTCATCATCGATTCGAGCATCTGCGTTGCAACAATAACCGGTTTGCCAAAGATACGACATTTAGAAACGATTCTTTTTTGCAACACGGGCACAGTAACAATCGGGCATTCCACACCCAAGTCGCCGCGAGCGACCATAATCATATCCGAAGCCTTAATAATATTATCCAAATCATCCAAAACTTGTGGTTTTTCCAATTTAGAAATAATCCAAGCTCTTTTACCGATAATTTTACGTGCTTCTTTAATATCAGAAACACGTTGAACAAAGGACAAACAAATACAATCAACACCAAGTCCCAAAGCGAATTCCAAATCATCCAAATCCTTTGGTGTCAACGGTGAAATATTGAGAGAAGAGTTCGGCAAATTAACACCTTTGTGACCGGAAATAAAGCCCCCTACTTCAACTTCGGTAAGAGCAGATTCTTTATTACATTTCAAAACACTCAAGACAATATTACCATCATTAACGAGCAGTTTATCGCCGACTTTCAACGCTTCAAAAATTTCCTTATGCGGAAGAGTAACACGATTCTCATCACCCAATTCATTTTTCATATCAAGGGTAAACTTTTGACCTTTATGCAAAAGCACTTTACCGTCTTTAAACATACCGATTCTGAGTTTTGGTCCCTGCATATCAGCCACAACCGTAACCTGAACATTTTTTTCTTTAGCCAATTTTCTGACTAATTGATAAATATTTTTATGTTCCTCGTGTGTTCCGTGGCTAAAATTCAATCTAAAACCATCAACTCCGGCGTCAATAAGCGCGGAGATTTTCTCTTCGGTATTAGAAGACGGGCCTAAGGTTGCTAAAATTTTCGTACGCGTATTTTTTGGCATGTTCATCCCCTAAAAAAATTAAAACCAAACTTTCGTTATGGTAAGATATATACCATAAAAGTTTAATAACTTATTATTCTTTAACTTCTCCACAACAATTTAAACGTAACTAAAATGTATCAAATTTATTACTTGTCAAAAAAAAATATCTTTGCTAAAGTCCGATACCGAAAACGAGAAAACAGATTCTGAAAACAACAATTGAAGGGAGAATAAACATGGCAGAAAACGAAGTAGGCGGCATAGACAGCACCAGACTAAATTCTTTAATTGAACGTATAGAACGCTTGGAAGAAGAGAAGAAAGGTATTTCATCAGACATTCGCGACATATATGCGGAAGCCAAAGGCGTTGGTTTCGATGTAAAGATAATGAAAGCCATCATCAAATTAAGAAAGATGAATCAAGCCGACCGTGACGAGCAAGAATTTTTGCTTGAAACATACCGTAAAGCATTAAACGTATAAGACAAAGCGAAACAACAGATAAAAGCACCGAAATGACGGTGCTTTTATTTTATAGCAGCTTAAGCGCTGACAATACCTGTCGCCATAGCATAGACGGCAAATAGAGCCGCCACCACCAAGATAACGGCGGCAAACCGCTCTCCGGTAGAAAACGCCGGTTCATCTGGAGCACTTTGCTTACGCGCATGCATATAAACGGGAATACCGAGCGCCATAAAGATAAGTGCCATCAACAGATAGTTCAATCCCGCCGCATAAATAAGCCATAATGCGTACACCGCCCCCAACACACCGGAAAGCAGAGCATAGGAGCGAGCGATATAGAAATTTTTAGGATACTCATGATCTTCACAAAGTTTCCATAAATACATCGCGCTGGCAAAATAAGCCGGCAGCACCATCACGCTAGTAATACTGAGCATGGTGTTCCAAGCATTACCTGAAAAATACACCATAAGCATAAAGAGTTGCATCAAACCGCTGGTAACATACAAAGAAACCGACGGAGCTTGAGCTGCATTTTCTTTAGCAAATTCCTTAGGAAACGTACCGTTTTCGGCAGCAGCCTGAGGAATTTGTGCCGTAACCATGGTCCAAGCGAGCCAACTGGTCAAAACCGAAATAAGCAAGCCGATATTCATGATATAAGCGCCCCATTTACCGATAACCGGTTCCAACACGGCAGCGGTAGACGGATTCGGCATTTTGGCCAACTGTTCTTGCGTAAACAAGCCATAGGGCAAAATTGAAAGAAGCACATAAATCAACAAACAACCGGCAAACCCAAGAAGTGTAGCGGTTCCGACAGCTTTTTGATTTTTAGCGTGCTTAGACATAACCACCGCTCCTTCAATCCCGATAAAAGCCCAAAGTGTAACGAGCATAGTTCCTTTGATTTGGTTAGAAACATCCCCGAGAGCATGTTCTTTTTCGCCCCAAAAATCGAAAGAGAATTTACCAGAATTAAAGAAGATAAGCGTAATCACAATAAAAAACAACAACGGCGCGATTTTAGCGATTGTACCGATAAGGTTAATAATCGTTGCCTGTTTAATACCTTTCAAAACCAGCGCATTAAATCCCCATATAAGGAGTGAACCTCCGACAATGGAATAAAATCCGTTACCACCTGCAAAATAAGGAGGAAAGAAATAATTAAGCGCATCCATAGTAATTACGGCATAGCCGACATTACCGCAAATTTGGCACAACCAATACGACCACCCGATAGTAAAGCCGACATAAGGGCCAAACCCTTCTCGGCTATACATATAAATACCGGCTGTCAAATCCGGTTTTACAACCGAAAGAATACGAAACGTATTCGCAATAAAAAAGACCCCGATACCGGTAATCAACCATGCCAAAAGCACAGCGCCGACCGACGCGCCGGCAGCCATATTTTGGGGGAGGCTATAAATGCCTCCCCCAATCATTGAACTGACAACTACGCCGGCAAGAGCCAAAACACCAAGTTGCCCCCCTCCGGAAGATTTACTTTCCGTTGTAGTAACAGCAACTTTTGCATTGTCTTTATTAGCCATTGTATTATCCTTTACAAATTAAAAAAAATTCACCTAAAGCAGTACTAAAAATCACAATCAGATTTTAGCCGCAGGAGCATGTTCAAAATTAAGAAACCCAAGACAAGTTAAGCAATACCCGAATTGTTGTTCAATATTGATGTAATTATGGAACATTTGGAACTCGCTATGTTTTTCAACACCACGGATTTCCAGTTCATGATTAAGAGATTTATTGAGCCACATTTCGGCATGACCTTTAGCAATATCATCATCAATGTGGGTATCAAAATACTCAACATATTCGGCAGCCCATCCGCCGATGAGTTCTCCTTTTTTATCCTTACCCCAACAAATACCGACACCGGTAGCAATCGCTTTATGTTCATCACGATTAGCACCGTTACCGGCCATAATAACCTCTAAAACGGCACCATGTTTAAATTGATCAACCACCTTATCAACCGGCACGATATGTCCGTAAATTTCTTTCGGTAAAACGGAAGTATATGGAACAACATTAAAGTTTTCGATTTTAGCTTGTAGCAAAGCTGAATCGTAACAAAAAGTTTCAAAGGGTTGAGGCGGAATACCATCATTAGCTTGTCCGGCGCCACCGGTAATAAATGCTAAAGTAGGAAATCTAACACCTTCTGTCATTTTCTTCTCCTATAAAAAAATTGTGAACTAAAAACAAGAGAAGAAATAATTTGTTTTTTAAAAATTTAAATAGGACTAACCCAAAGTTTAGTATAAATCAAACAAGATTAAGCCAACGCCAAATCAAGATACTGTTGCGGTGTCAAATTCTCGGCACGCGCCGTTAAATCAATTCCGAGTTTTTCGGCTTTAAGAGGCAAATCAGGAAGAGCCTTCAAACTTTGCCTTATCATTTTTCGTCTTTGCCCAAAAGCAAGTTCAGTAAGTTTCCCGACCTGCGCCAAAGCAACCTCATCAAGAGGATTTTCCTTTGGTTTGAACAAGAGAACGGAAGACCAAATTTTCGGTGCCGGTACAAAACAAGTCGGCGGCAAATCAAACAATTTAACAACATTGCATTGTAATTGCGCCATAACAGAAATACGACCATAATCTTTTGTTCCGATTGAGGCGGTAATTCTGTCCGCCACTTCCTTTTGAAACATCAACGTCATACTTTTGTAGCAACGAACACTTTTCAACCATCGAGTTAAAAGCACCACGGAGATATTATAAGGAAGATTACTGACAATATGAAATTTGCCATCGACTTCAGCCTTAGCCGAAAAATCAAATTTCAACGCATCACCTTCAACAACATCGAGCTGCGGATAAAAGCCCTGAATTTCATGCAAAATATCCAAACACCGCTCATCCATTTCGATAACCGTCATTTTTTGCGGATGTTGTCGCAAGACCGCCTGTGTCAGCCCCCCCGGCCCCGGACCTATTTCAACCACCTGCTCAGACTTAAAATCATTAAGTTTTTGTTCTTGTAGAGAAAGCCGCATAATTTTATCGGTAATATTCGCATCCAACAAAAAATTCTGTCCCAAGGATTTTTTCGCCATCAAGCCGTATTTTTCCACAAAAAACTTCGTCGAAGGAACATTCACCATGCTTAAAGCACCTCCTCAATATCAAGACCGATTAGATTTTTTTTTCAACAACTGCGCGATTCCGCAAATCGCGAATATATTTATTGGCAATTTCATCAGTTTTACGATTTTTAATAAACTCGCGCACCTCATCTTCGGTAGGCATTTTCTGTTTATCTTTAGCGGGATTATAAATTTTATCCATTTTAAAGATATAAAAATCGGTTCGATAAGGGATAGCATTAGAAACCTGCCCTTCTTTTAAGCTACGGACAGCTTTATCTAAAGGCGCCGGAAGTTGTCCGACAGCCACCCAACCGAGTTTTCCCCCCGAAGGAGCACTTGCGCTCTGTGAAAATTGCGCGGCATACAATTCAAAACGAGGATCTTTCTGTAAAATCTCGACTAATTCATCAATATGTTCACCATCTTTGCGTTTAATAACAATCTCAGAAACCATATATTTAGGAGTACTCATATCTTTTTTAATACGCGCAAATTCATCTTGAACTTCACGCTCGGAAACACCAACCCCGCTCATACTGACCTTATTCGCAACTAATTTATTCCACAACAAATTAGCTTTAATTTGCGTCATAAAAACATCTTTACTGACTTGATACTCTTTCAACACATTATTAAATTTTCCGGCAGGTACCCCATTGGCTTTTTCAAAATTCCGATACGCATCACGCACTTCTTTATCAGAAACATGTACCCCTTGTTTTTCCGCTTCCTGCAATTTAATTTTTTCATCGATTGTATTTTGGAGTACTTTATCGGAAACCATTTTTTTATTTTTGGCATTAGCATTAAGTCCGGTTGTCAACGAAAACAGATTAGCACGTTCTTGCAAATCTTTATTAGAAATCATCTCACCATTGATAGTAGCAACAATTTTCCACCCTGACCCAAACAAATTATACGGGCGAAAGACCGCCTGTTCTTTTTTCATTTTTGCTTCTTGTTCAGCTTTTCTGCGAGCTTCTTCCTCTTCTTCCTGCTGTGCACGACGTTCCAATTCGAGTTGCGCCTCAGGTCCTCTTTTAAACATAATAGACTTAGAAGCAGACGTCCGCACGGCTTTATCTAAATCAGACAAATCGACATCTGCCGCCCATGATATTGAAGAAACCAAAGTTCCCAAGGCAATAAAAGCAAGTCCTCTTTTAAGCACCATAATCACATACTCCTAACTTATTTAGATCCCATTCCACCCAAAGTTTTAAAGAAGAACGTAACCCCAAATTCATAATCATCATCCAATGTTGGATCATCATAATTATATTTTTTCGCCACAAACGCCAATTTCAAACATTCATCTTCATAAATAAGTTGTCCGCCATGCTCCAAAGGACCGCCGCCGTCAGTTAAATCAATACGGTCATAAACAGAAACCGACCAATCCTTTGTCAACTTCGAGCTAACCGAAAAATAAAGTTCTTTACGTTCGCTGGCTTTATAATAAGAATTCTGATTTGGCTGCAAATAGATATACGAAGTATAGACATTAAAAATATCTGAGCCAACTTTTGCCCCCAACTCACTATATTTCAAATCAAAATCATCTTTATCCAAGCGATAACGATAATTCAAATCCAAATATTTATTAGGAGAAGCATAAATTCTCCCGACATAATCAGAAAAACGGCTATTATCATCTCCGCCGTTCACGGCATCCATAAATGAACTATTATCCGAAAATTGATAACTCTGAGCAATAAAAGCGGAAGTCCGTCCCAAGATATTACCGTAAGAGCTCCAATTTAAGCCGTAACTAATACGACTACCGTCATCATTTCTGTCATAACCTGCATATCTGTCCAAGCTCAAGATATTTGTATCATCAAATTCGACATCGGCACTATCGGCATCAGGAATTTTCTCCACATCATTATCGTTATCCGGAGCCAACACAGCGACAACAACAGGTTCTAAGATTTGCCGAGAAGTTTCGGTTGCCCGCACAAACGGCAAGCGCCACTCAACTCCCAACTGAGGAAAGACTCTGGCAAGTGTCCCATCATAGTCGTCAGTTAAATTATACATATAATCATCGACATAATACACATCAGATTTAACCGAAGCCACAAATTTATACTGTTCCCCATAATCACTGGTATACGGCAACTCCCAAGAATTAATCATCGTCAAGCGTTGAGATTCTTCATCATTATCACGGTAGACAGAAGCGGAACTGATATTCGTTTTGAAATAAGCGCCATACGAATTTGCATCACTAATATGTTCATATTCCATATACGGAGCAACAGTCGGCAAACTTTTCATACGGCTTTGATATTCAGCATTATTAGAGGCCTTAAGACTATAACTGGTAAGTTTGTAATAATACCCTTCAATTGTAGCATAATCACGTCCTTCAAAACGTTCGAAAGAGAGTTTAGAGGTCAACCACGGATCATCACGTCCCTGCAAATCCATATCTTTCAGATAGAACACATCGGAAACATAATTCCAATCAAGATTCGCCACCCAATAATCATTAATTTCATACCGAGCATTTAAGAACAAATTACCCCGATGTTTCGGACGATTAAACGATTTATAATCCACTTTATCATAATCTTTACCGTCATCTTCCAAATAAGTACCTTCAGCCGTAATTTCTCCGTTATAAAAATACTGACGATACTGTCCGCCCCAAACGATTCCTCTATCGGTTGTAAAATAAGGCGAAAGAATAACATCGGTTTGATCGGAAACATCCCAAAAATACGTTGGCTGAATATATTGCCCCGTATAAGACGTGCTGCCCATCGAAGTCATCAAGAGTCCGGAACGTCGTTTAACCTCAGGTGACGGATGGCTCAAAAAAGGCGTATAAAAAACTGGAATATTCTTCACTCTTAAGACGGCATCGTTATAATTAATATTTTGTCCCTCGGCATCATAATTCACCTTACGCGCGTCAATACGCCAAAGAGGAGATTTTCCCTGACAAATATTGCAAGCGGTATAAGAAGCATTACGCATTTGTCGATTATCATTAACTTTTTTAACAAAAGAATCAGCCCAAATACGGGATTCATCACGCATAATAACTTTAACTTTATCAACATCTGCGCGTTTCATTCTTTCGGACAAAGTAATTTTATCCGTATAAAGGACGCTCCCGTCCTCTTCAGTCAGAACGGCATTACCTTCAGCAACAATCACATCTTTTTTCTGGTCATACCACAATTTATCGCAAATCAGTTCCAGATTACCACGAGTAACCACAACATTACCGTATGCAATAATAACGGAATTCGCCTCATCTGTTTCCATTTCATCTGCCGAAAAAAAGATTTCCTGCTCTGGTTCACCTTGTTCTTTCTGGTTAGAATCAGACGCCTTATCATTTTCGAAAGAAGGCATAATATCAGTCATATTCCCGGGAGAAAATTCGGCCTTCGGGGCCACATTACTTTCCTTACGAACAAAAGCACCGGCAACCGGTTCATTAGCAGCAAAAGATACTGTTGCAAACAAAAGAAGGGCGATAGAGGAAAGCCAAGATTTAGAATTCATCATTTATCTCCTTAGAGCGTTTTTTGCGCCACGATGGAGTTTTCCACAACAATCCTCCGGCAATACACAACGGCAAAAAGCAATTAAGATACATTAAGGCAACAATCCATTCATGTTTACGCGCCATATTTGCAAAAGTCATATCCAAAGCCTGCACGACAATCATCGCCAAAATAGAAACAGTAATAACTTTTCCTTGTCCGCGCCGATTAAAGTTTGAAATAAGCAAGCCCGTACAAGCCAACAAAGCAAAAATTAAATTAAACCAAGGCGCCAAGATACGACGATGAGCTTCCGCTTTAAATGCCCTTGCATCTTTTTCGGAAACACCTTGTTTGTCGGCCTCCTCAAACAATTCGGAAATACTTCTTTCGCGCACGCTTTTATCTTTTTTGCGCGCCACGGAAACATCGCCGAAATCAACGACATAATCATCAAACGTCATCGAAGAAAACTGACCGTTCTTTTTATTCATAACCTGACGCGTTCCGTTTTTAAGCAAGATTTTCGGTCCGATATCGGTATATTCAAGCATACCGCTTTCTGCAACGGTAACAACTTTTTCTTGCGGATTCTTACCATCACTGACCAAAATTCCCCGCACCGTACCGTCGTCCATAAATTTATCAATAAAGATAGTCATATTATTTTTAAAAGAAGTAAACGCACCCTCGCGCAACATCATTTTAGAGAAGCTGTTTTTAACCTCATACTCCAAATCACGAAATTTACTTTCGGCCGCAGGAATTCCGACATTAAGTACAAAAACATTAAACACGGCTAAAAGCAATCCGATAGCGATAGCGGCTCTGGCAATAACCACCGAGCTGATGCCCACCGCTTTCATTACCACCAATTCGCTATCCATCAGCAAACGATTATAAACAAACATAACCGCAACAAAAAGCGCAATCGGAGAAAGAATAGTAAAGACGCGCGGCATCAACAAAGATGTCATTTCCACAAACAAATAAACCGGCAACCCTTTATCTGTTACCATTTCCACAAAACGAAGCGACTGTGTCAGCCATAGCATGGACATCAGGGAAAGAGCCACAAGCAAAAAACCGGTTACAATTTGCTTGGCTATATAGATATCTAATTTTTTCATAATCCCTAAGCTAACCTATTAAAACTTATTTTTCAAACTTTATTTTCAGAAACTCTACGTTTTAAAATCTTAAAAAAAAGTATTTAAATTAAAATATTTAAGTCACTTTTTCCATCTTTACGAACACACATATAAAATCATTCGGAATTTTCACACAATATGCCTATGATTTTAAAACAAAAAAGCAGAATTAAATAACTCTGCTTTTTAATCGGAAAAAGAAAATTTAAAGATCTAAACCTCGCCGCCACGCACTCAAGTTTGAATCAGATTTAGCCAATTCAGCTAAATAATCCAAACTCTCTTCATCAAAAACATACGCATTATCATAAAAGCTAAGCAGCTCCAAATCTTTACGATCAATAAGCGCCTTTTCCAACGTAGCCGACAGCCCCTTACCCTCTGGACCAGCCAAATAACAAACAATCAAAAATTTAGACCCTTTTTCAATCAACAAGCGACATAAATTTTCATGTTCACTCCACACGGAAAAACACTCGTTCAACAAACGCCAGCTATCTCTTTCAAGAATTTTCTGAAAAAACGTTTCATCAACATCTTCTGTAAAATTCCAATAACGAACCAAGTGTTTCAAATCCCCCTGCTCAGCCAAGAGCATTTTTTGTTCAATAGACAAACCTTGCCCATTATCAACCAGTTGATAAATCTCTGCTAATTTACAATTTTCCATAAAACACAAAAATTAGTGAAACAATAATACTTTTATAAAACAAACTTTAGCACCGACAAACTTATTGTCAATACCGTACTCCAAACAAAAAAGGCAGAGTTCATAAAGAACCTGCCTCAAAAATTTGAACCACAATCTAAGCTCAATAAACATACACGCCTCTAAGCCAAGAACGCACTTGTTCATTTTTTTCCGCCAACTTTCGCATATAATCATATGTACTTGGGTAAAAATCACCATTTTCGGTATAAAAATCCCAAAGTTCAAAGTCATACCGATTAACCAGCTCAATTTCAACCTGCGGTTTGAGATTATAATCTTTAACATAGTGAGAAAGCAAATATCTGGATCCATGTTGCACCAAATAAATATCTTGCTCCACTGTTAAACCGCCATAGATACACATTTCTAGAAGCGGAAAACAATCACGCTTAACAAGAATTTGGAACGCAGACATTGTGAGCTGTCTAGCATAACTCAAATATAAGCGAACATCCTTTAACGAACCGCACAAAACCAACAAGCATTCCTGTTTTTCAGAAAGCTGTTTCTGAGAAAGAATAAGCGACCTAATCTCTTGCAACGCTTCCTCTTTATTCTGCTGCGCCTCCGCCAAATCGCAATAAATACCGTCCTCATCTTCACCAGAGCACAAGCGATAGACTTTCAAACAAGTCTTGACCTCTGGATTATCAGCCACAAAATTCTTGCCACACTCACCATTATCATACACAAAAAACGGATAGCCAAGTTTCTACCCTTGTTCAAGCAAAAAATCTTTCAATTTTCCTTGTTCCAACAATGCACTAAAGTTATGAACTGATTTTGCTTCATAATTTTTCATAAGACATAAATTTTAGTGAATAATAATAAAAAACTATCAGGTATTTAGCACCGCAATATTTTTATTGTCAAGCCTAAGCCCCTTGATTTTCAAACAAAAAAAAGCAGAGTTCCGAAGAACCCTGCCGATAAACATTAAAATAAAATTTGCATCTGCCTTAAAAATACCCTCTATTTACCAGGAACCCGAACCCACCAGTAATATGTATCCAAAAGCTCCATATCTTTTTTAAGCCACAGCAAATCCAGCTCTTTCAGATTCAAAGAATTACGCTTGCAACGGCGCAAAAACACCATCAACATCTTTTTAGAGGCATTTGTCAACAGATACTCCGTCATCTGATGATTAAGAGTACCGAGCTTTTCAAGCCCACCCACATCACCATCATCGATAATTGCTTTCAGTTCTAAAAAAGCCTCATCTGAATCTGAGATTGGATTTTTTTCTTTAGAAAGAACCTCAACTTTAATCGCTCCTAATTTAGCACCATCATTAAACGCGCGCAAAACCTTAACAATCACTGTTGTTTTATCCTGTGCCGAAAGCGGAGTTTTGACAACACTGCCGTCTTTCAAAATAACAAATGGAAACCCCAAATCACATCCACAATTGTTTAAGTATTTCAAGAACGCTTCACAATCTTGCATTCCATCTGTTTTATCTTCCGAAACGACACCGAAAGACGATAAAGAACTATCATCAGCGCAAGAAGATTTAAGCACTTTAGCCACCGCATTGTGCTTACCATCAGAAGAAACCAGTTTTTTCCCGCATTCTCCATTAGAATACAGCAAAAACGGATAACCAAGTTTTTGTCCACATACATTTAAATAATTCAAAAATTGTCCCGTCAAGACGGAAACATCTGCTTCATAATTTCCCATAAGCCATAAATTTTAGTTACAATAATTTTTTTCTGAGAAAAACTTAGCACACTTTATTTTTTTGTCAACATTTTAAAAATGCGCACAAAAAAGCGGCATCAAAAGATGACACCGCTAAAGACAATCTCCCAATGTGGCAAAAAACTATTTAGCCACAATAACCATAGCCTCACGCAAGATACGATCATGAATGGTATATCCCGCTTGAAGCTCTGCCAAAATAACCCCGCTTTTAGCCTTTTTATCTTCAATTTCCTGCACCACGCGCTCAAAATTCGGATCAAATTTTTCGCCAACATGGTTAAAGCGTTTAATGCCGAATTTTTCAAAAACTTTCGTTAATTCGTTTTGCGTTAATTCCACACCTTTTAAGAGCTCCGCGCAAGATTCCGCATTACCGCTCATTGCTGTAATAGCTCTTTCAAGATTATCGGCAACACCCAAAAGTTCCTTTGCAAAAGAAGAAACGGCAAATTTAATGGTCTTTTCGCTTTCCAGATGAGCTCTTTTCTTCATATTATCCATTTCGGCATACAAACGGATATAATCATCCTTAAGTTTCGCAAAATCTTTTTCTAATTTATCGCGTCCCTCATCCGAAGCCTCTTGAGCCACTCCTTCTGGAGCCCCCTCATCACCGCTTTCTACATTTTGAGCAACATCTTCAGCAACATTTTCATTTTCTGTTTCATCTTCAAATTGTTTATTTTTTACATCATCATTTTCGGCACTCATAATACCCTCTTAAAAAATAAAAAAAACTGACCTGAGATAGATTTAGGTCTTAAAAACGATTAAGTCAAGTCTTGCCGCCAAATTACACCAAACAAAGCCGAAAAAACATAAAAAAACTACCAATGATCCAACAAGTGATGCCTATGATGCGGTCCCCAAATATCGTATGCAATTCGTCCGGCAACAGCCCCACCTATAAAATAAATAAGATTCTGCACACCATCGTGAACATAGTAGCAATTATTATTTTGAGCATTTCTCCAAGCGACATATTTAGGATAAGATGAAGTAACCACCGGAGAGGAAGTTATCGGCGCGCCGGAAATTTTAGAATATTGCATATTTACCGCTTGCGGTTCAACCTGCACATAAGTTGGTTGCTGCACGATATATACTTCATCTGCATAAATCATCGGTTGAGAATTAGTATTCTGTGCCGGCGGTGTCGTAATCATCTCTACATAGCTGTTCGCCAAAGACGATTGAAACGTGATACCGCACAAGCACCACGTTAAAACCGTCAAAAAATTGATATATTTTTTATAATTAATCGTCACAACACTTTTATCCTTTAGAAATGCCTCCATCCATGATGACGTGGATAGCGTGGATGATAGGGCTTAAACGGGCGAAACAATCTCGGATGATGAACATACGCCGGAATAACACAATCATGACACTTTGCGCGACACCCGCTTGTACAAGTAGACGTCGTCACTCTTTGCACCACCACCGGTTGCGTTTCCACCGTTGTAGTAGTCACAGTCTTCGTGTCAAAAGTTTGAGGCACATAAATTTCCTGAGCCACGACATTACCGTTTTGATCAATATAAACTTTAGCCGTATCGGCCGCCTGCGCTTTTCCGCAAAGCAAAAGTGCAACCGTCATCATCAAACCAATTTTTTTAAACATTCAAACCTCGCAAATTAAATATACATATTTACAAGTATGTATGTACCATACCTTAATTTAAACAATTTTTCAACATTTAAATATAACGAGATTTGGCTAGATTTGTTCAGTATTTTAGAATATTTTTTTTACCCAATACATTTTTCTAAAAAAGAAAATACCCGCCATACAAAATTTACCATAAAAGTAAAAACAAAGGCGGAGTTAAAATACCCCGCCTTAACACCATACTTTCAAACACTATTACGCCGCTGTTTTATGACGATTAGCCATCAAAAGTTTCAAAACTCTATCAACTGTTTCTTTCAAGTTTTTACGCTCAACCACAATATCTACCATACCATGTTCTTTAAGATACTCAGCAGTTTGGAAACCTTCTGGCAATTTTTCACGAATAGTTTGTTCAATCACGCGCTTACCGGCAAAACCAATCATCGCCCCCTTCTCAGCAATATGAACATCACCAATCATCGCAAACGAAGCCGAAACACCACCGGTCGTCGGATCAGTAAAGATAGAAATATAAGGCAAACCTTTTTCTTTAACCCGATTAATAGCCGCCGTAGTACGCGCCATTTGCATCAAAGAGAGCATACCTTCTTGCATACGAGCCCCACCGGAAGCACTGGCAATAATCAACGGACAATCATGATTATACGCATAATCGGCAGCAGCTACAATTCCTTCACCGACAGCCGTCCCCATAGATCCCCCCATAAAAGAAAAGTCCATAGCGGCAACAACAGCATCTATACCTGCAACTTTACCGGTACCGACTTTAATTGCGTCGTTATTTCCCGTTTTTTTACGATAAACTTTAAGTCTGTCGGTATAGCGCTGTGTATCTTTAAACTTCAACGGATCTTCTTTAACCGAGGGCAATATCATCTCGGAATAGATACCGTCATCAAAAAGTTGTTTTAAACGTTTATCAACATAAAGGCGCAAATGATGTCCGCACTTAGTGCAAACATACATAGATTGCTTCAACTCTTTAGAGAAGAGCATTTGTCCACATTCCGGACATTTAACCCATAAATCATCAGAAATTTCTTTCGGGGTTGTTTTCTTAATTTTAGGTCTGACAATATCAGTTAACCAATTCATGATTTACCTCGCTTTAGTTCTTTTTTTTATTACTCATTTATCATCCACAGAGGGCTTAGAAAACCACCCTTTAATTTTACGATTAAGCGAAAAACCGTTTACACGTTCATTTTTTTCTTCCTGCAAAGAAGTAATTTGCTGATTTAATTTTTCGTGTTCTTGATTAAGTTTTTCATGTTCTTTAGAAAGCAATTTATTTTCTTTTTTCTGTTTTCTGACCATAGCTCTGAGAGGAGCGTAAGCAGCCCAAGCCGACAATCTTCCGCAAAGATATCCCACGCAAAACAGCACAAGATAGACGACGCTGACAGCGACAGTCAGATTATCCTGCGGTATAGGCCAGACATTAACCATTTCATTATTCTGCACCAAAAAAACGAAGAACAATGCCATAAGTAAGATTTTAATCAGCCACATACAACCTCCAATCAGGCAGAAAAGGATTAATTTTCGTTCATTTTCTCGTGTAATTCTTTACCAACGCGAAAATGTACAATATTACGATTACCGATTTTCACTTTATCGCCGGTTCTCGGGTTCTGAGCGATTCTCGGAGCGCGTTTATGAATTGAAAACACTCCGAAGCCTCTGAATTCGACACGATCGCCTTTAGCCAAAGCGCTCGTCATGCTAGAAAAAATAACACTGACAATTCTTTCAATATCGCTTAACAGAAGGTTAGGATTTTTCTTAGCAATATTTTCAATCAATTCGGATCTAGTCACGGCAAACCTCTTTCATAAATAAGATAAACATAAACAAATTCCATTAGAATAGGTATCTAACACCAATTTTATAACATATCTATAATTTTTTACTCATTTTACACAAGTGTCAGCCCCTCTTATATACAGCGGTTTGGGAAAATCAAGCATTTTCTGCAAATATTTTTGATAAACGGTGCGAAAGAGCGCCTCTACATCCATCACATCCACAATTTCGACCTGCTTAATTTGCAAGCCTAAAGAAAGAGAAAGCAGCCTCTCCACGCCATCACCGATAAAGCTGACCTGTTTCCCTCTGAGTTTACGAGCGATTTCCTCACGCGTCAATGCCAGCGGCTCAGAAATTTTCTTTAAATTCTCATCAAACAACTGAAAATAAAAATCCTCACGTTTCGTTTCAATCACGACCGCATTATAAAAAGCCCTATCTTTTTCTTTAAGCATATTAGCATAAACATCAAACGCCGTCACGCCGGTCAGTTTCAGTTGCGGTGCGCCCAACCCCAAACCACGCGCAAAAGCCAAACCGGAACGCACTCCGGTAAAAGACCCCGGTCCCGTACAAACGCCCAACAATTCGACATCAGCCATTTTCAGTTTATTATCCTTAAGAATTTGCGCCACACCGACGGCTAAATGTTCCGCCTGTCCAAACTCTTCATTTTTCTCTATTTTCTGCACACATTTTTCATCTTTATAAAGTGCCAAAGCCAACCCGTTTCCGGTTGTATCAAAAACCAACGTATACATATTGTTCACTCTTTCAATTTTTAATTTGCTATCGCCAAACAAATATCATAGAACTAGCTATATAATAAAACAAAAAAACAAACAACCGAAATTTTTAACCCAAAACTTAAAAAAGCATTTTTACCCCGTCGGTATAGAGCGCGCCCGAAAAGAAGAAACGGAAAGGATAAAATGACAATAGAAACACTGACAACATTGCTGTATATATGGCTATCAATAAGTTTGGTATTTCCGTTATTAGCCGTCATTTTAATTCGTCGCAACCGCAAGCTGAAGAACGATTTATCCAAACAAGACATCGCCACGCGTCATTATGAAGAAATGTTGTACGCCTCAAAAGACGGCTACCTGACTCTATCCATATACAAAAACAAAGAATATCAATACTGTTCACGTCGTTTAGCCACCATGCTAAATTTGCCGAGCGGCGAACAAAGCCCCCTAAACGAGATACTTTCAGCATTTACCCGCACCGATTCGGAAAAATTAAGCAGTATGTTCAATAACTTAAAGAAGAATGGTTTAAGTTTTGAAGTTTTAGCCCACAGCAACAACCACAAGACCTTTGTCGTAACGGGAGTACGCATAAACTCGTCCGATTCGCAAATAAACAGCAACTGTCTATGGTTCAGAGATATCACGCGAGAAACCAATTTCATCGATCGCGCAACGGAAGAAGCCTTATTAAGTCGCAAAGAGGTTGAAGATTTTAGAATATTAATTGACAATCTCCCCTATCCGATATGGTTGCGAGATTCGTCATTAAATATTCGAATTTTAAACCGCCAATACCTAAATTTATTAGGATTAAAAAATTTCAAAGACATCACGCCGGAAAACAGCACATTACGAGATTTAGGCAACACGTCAAACTTATTGGAATTAGCCAAAACCGCCAAAGAATCAAACACCCCGCAGAAAAAACAAATCAACATTATAAACAACGGAGAATTAAAGAAGTATGAGATAACGGAAACCCCCTACTACGATTCGTCACTCAAGACCTCCCACACCATCGGTTCATTAATAGACATCACGGGTTTTGACGAAGTAAAACGCAATTATCAAGTCCACTTAGATACGCACTTAGACATATTAAGCTCATTAGACACGGCATTTTGCATCATAAATACGAAACACGAGTTTACATTTGGAAACACGGCTTTTTTGAAATTATGGAATTTACCGAATAACTTTTTAGACAACCCACAGCATTACAACCTATTTTTAGATAAGATTCGCGAGCAAAAGACCTTACCCGAAGTATCGGATTTCAAGGCGTATAAAGATGAAGAAAACAAGGCCTTCGATTCATTAACCGAACAAAAGGAAGATTTATTATATATACCGGACGGCAGGACATTCCGCCGCATTCGCGCGCCCCATCCGGACGGAACGATTATCGCCTATGAAGATATAACCGACCGCTTAGCCGCAGCCAGGCATCTAAGCGATTTAATTGCGGTTCAACGAGACATCTTAGATAACATTGACGATTCCGTAATTATCTTCACACCGAATTTACGCCTCAAGACCTACAACAGTTCGTTCTTAAGTTTATGGGGAATAGCCGAAACCGAAATACAAGACACACCGGCAATCCGCGACATACTGGATAAACAAAAAAAGAAGCTACCGGAATTGGAAGACTGGCAAACTTTCAGAGAAGACATGTTAAAACACATAACCACCTGCACACCGTTTACATTAAAAATGCGCAGTAAGCAAAAATTAAAAGTAACCCCGGTAATATTGGCCGATACCTGTTTAATGATTACCTACCATCGCGAATAATCAAGCAACTACACGCAAAGGAGAAAAACAATGACGGGAAAACTCGCCCCCAACAAAAAAGAACTGATAAACTGGGAAAAGAAGAGCGTTTCCGATGCTGAGCGCATTAGCAAAAGATTAGAAGGGCGAGCCGAATTGGAAGATGCCGCCACAACGGAAAACACCGCTCAACTACGCAAGCCTGCCGCGCCCACCCCCTCCCCGCAAGCCTTAAACCGTCTCCGCAAAAAAATCAAAGAAGTCTATGACGAAGAAGATGAAGAGGAAGGAAACACATTTTTCAACATCAATTTATTAGATAATGAAGAAATATATGACGCAAAACAAGCTCGCGCCCGTCAAGAAAAAGAAACGATAAGGATAACCCAAGAACAACACACGGCCGGAAAGTTAAACGCCGTAATGAGTGCAAACATGGCAGCCAAAGCAAGCCCCAAACACAACACATTCACTCCCAAGACTTCTCATCCGCAAGACATCTCTGCCTCCACGTCATCCCCAACCCGTCGGCAACTTCTAAAACAAAAGAAAATTCCCGCTACCGCACCAAACATCCCCACACCCACCGACGAAGAAACAGAAGAAAACGAATTGGCTAAATTAATCCTAAAAAAGTCCGGACGTCGCACCCCGACCAAAAGATTATCCGAACATCTAAAAGAAAATACGCCCCAACAAAATTCAGGATTAAGTTATGACACCGGCAAAGAAAACGACTAAGTCAGAATAAACTTAATTGACACTTATAAAAGTTTGTGATATTCTAGATAGCGTTGGTAACATTAATTAGACAAGAGCCGAAACATGGAAAATCAGTACTACACATTAATAGAGAAACAAGATTTTTTTGAAATCATAGAAAACAAATTCGGGGAATTAGCCATATTCATCGACGCCCGTAAGGATAGTCCGATTAACCCGATGTTAGAATATGACGGTAAGAATACCGCATTACTAAAGAGAGATGGCAAAATTGCGGTAAAATTGGAAGGAATAAACGGAGAAACTGGTTCCGTATTAGCCGAGTCGGAATTTGTAATGATTGTAGAGATAAACGGCGAAACGGTAGAACGCACTTATGCCGTACCTGTAGACACCGTAGAAGAATTTTCGTTTAAAGGACGCCAAACCCGAGCCGATGAATTAGAGCGCATCAAGAGCAAACAAGAAATCATTGAGGCTTTCGGTGCGGTTAAAATCTGGAAAAGTGGAGCAAAATAAATGATAGGAATAGTGTTGGTCACACACGGTCGCCTGGCCGATGAATTCAAATCTGCAATGCAACACATCGTCGGCCCGCAAGAACAAATAGAAACAGCTTGTATCGGCCCGAATGACGATATGAACGAACGTCGCAATGATATTTTGAATAAAGTACAAAACGTAGACAGCGGAGATGGTGTTATCGTATTGACCGACATGTTCGGCGGTACACCATCAAATTTAGCCATATCAATAATGGACAGAGCCAAAGTGGAAGTAATTGCGGGTATCAATCTGCCGATGTTGGTAAAGTTAAATACATTGCGTAAAGAAAAAGGCTTAAAAGAAGCGGTAAGCGGAGCGAAAGAAGCCGGCATTAAATATATCACCATAGCCTCTGAATTACTGGGAAAATAAAGATGAGCGAGAAAATCTGCGTAGAATTAAATATAATAAACGAAAGAGGATTACACGCCAGAGCCGCAGCCAGCTTTGTCAAAGCAATAGCGGGACTGAACGCGGAAGTAGAAGTTGAAAGACTTGGACAAACGGTGGAAGGAAATTCCATCATGGGTTTAATGATGTTAGCCGCGGCCAAAGGCACAACCATAAAAGTAAGTGCCAGCGGTGAAGATGCCGCCCAAGCAATAAGCAATTTAACCGAGCTGGTAAATAACAAGTTTGGCGAAAATCAATGACATCGACACCGGCCCCCCGCAACAAAACCATTATATTAAGCCCAGAAGAAGTCGATGAATATTCATCAAGAGCATTAACACTGACTAAAAAAGCAAAAGTCAGTGAAATTTTAAACCGCACCATCTGGCAAGACACATTTGAAGCCCTAAAATTTTTACCGGCGAATTTTGCGGATTTGGTTGTTGTCGATCCGCCATATAACCTAACCAAAAAGTTCGGCACCAAAGAATTTAAGTCGATGGACTGGAACGACTACAAACGTTGGATGGATAAATGGCTGGCGGAAGTTTTTATATCTTTAAAACCGAACGGTAGTTTGTATATCTGCTCAGATTGGAACACGTCAATTGCCATACCGGAAATTGCCGGCAAATATTTCCTACTAAAAAACAGAATAACATGGGAACGCGAAAAAGGTCGCAGTTCAGGCAACAATTGGAAGAATTGCATTGAAGACATCTGGTTTTTTACCAAATCAAGTGAATACACCTTTAATTTAGATGCTGTCAAATTAAAACGGCCGGTTTTAGCGCCGTACAAAGATGATAACGGGCTTCCGAAAGACTGGCAGGAAGACGATGAGGAAGAAGGAAAAAAATATCGCCTGACCGCCCCATCAAATTTATGGACTGACATTTCGATTCCGTTCTGGTCGATGTCAGAAAACACCCCTCATCCCACGCAAAAACCGGAAAAATTGATTGCCAAATTGATTCTAGCCTCGAGCAACAAAGGAGATGTGGTATTTGATCCGTTTTTAGGTTCTGGCACAACCTCGGTAACTGCGGCCAAATTAGGACGTCGATATGTAGGTATTGAACGAGAAAAAGAGTATGTGGCATTGGCAGAAAAAAGATTGGAAATGGCACAAAGCGATACAAGCATCCAAGGCTACGAAGACGGCGTTTTTAAACTCCGGCATGCATAAATAGGACTTTTCAACAAGCAAAAAATAATCATTCTCTCCCCTCTCAAGAACTCTATCAGTAGCAAATTTCCCTAAATAAGATTAAATTTTCTACCAATCACAAATCCCCTTATAAAGATTTTTTTTACACTTTCAAACAGAAAGAATAAAAAAAATATTGCAAAAACATATAACGTAATATATAGTTACAGCTGAATTTAATAAGGACATTAGATTCAGGGCATCAGAATCCCTTAAGCAATGAACCCAAAGAGGTAAAAAATAAGTCACGTCCGGACGGATGTCGACGAATAAGAGTTATCAAATAAGTCGAGCCGTCAATTGCTTACGGTTTCTGAACATCCGCCCGCCTTATAACTGCGGGCATTTTTTTATATAAAATTCCATCTCTATATACAAGTCAATCTACCCCCAAATTTTCCCTAAAATAAAAATAGCTATTGAGTTTTAAGCGAGTTCACTCTATATAATATAAGTGAAAAACTAGAGTTATACACGCCCTTAATCAGGGAAATACATAAAAGGGAAATGAAAATAGATGAAACCGATGAAAAGCATGATATTTTGGTTGGTTGCGTTTATATTGCTCAGCGTGGTAATGAACAATTTTACCCCAACAGCACGTCAAAACGCCGCCACTCCAATCGCCTTTTCGGAATTTATGGATAAAGCCGAAAACAGCCAAATAGAGTCAGTAACCATAGTAGGCAACGACATCTATGGCAACTACAACAACGGCAGTAAATTCAGAACTTACGCTCCGTTTGATCCAAGCATGGTTGAAACTTTGCGCAAGCTCGGCGTAAAAATAGAAGCACGCCCGATAGATACCTCAGAGAGCACTTTCTGGGGAATAGTTATATCGTGGTTCCCGATGTTGTTATTAATCGGTGTCTGGATATTCTTCATGCGCCAAGCAAATTCCGGCAATAATAAAGCTATGAGCTTCGGCAAATCCAGAGCCAGACTGATAGAGAATACCAAAAAAGTCACCTTTGCGGATGTTGCCGGAGCCGATGAGAGCAAACAAGAGTTAGAAGAGATTATTGACTTTTTGAAAGACCCGCAAAAGTTCCAACGCCTGGGCGGTAAAATTCCGAGAGGTGTTTTACTTGTCGGCCCTCCGGGAACAGGTAAAACCTTATTAGCCAAAGCCGTAGCCGGAGAAGCGAACGTTCCGTTCTTTTCGATTTCAGGCTCGGACTTTGTGGAAATGTTCGTTGGTGTTGGTGCATCTCGTGTAAGAGATATGTTTGCCCAAGCCAAAAAGAATGCACCATGTTTGCTGTTCATTGATGAAATTGATGCGGTAGGTCGTCATCGTGGTGCAGGCTTAGGCGGCGGTAACGATGAGCGTGAACAAACCTTAAACCAGTTATTGGTAGAGATGGATGGTTTTGAAGCCAACGAAAATGTGATTATCATCGCTGCGACCAACCGTCCGGATGTATTAGACCCCGCCCTGCTCCGCCCAGGACGTTTTGACCGTCAAGTTACGGTAAACAATCCAGATGTCAAAGGTCGTGAAGAAATCTTGAAAGTTCACACCCGTAAAGTACCTTTGGCAAAAGATGTAAACTTAAGCGTTGTAGCCAGAGGCACACCTGGTTTTTCGGGTGCAGACTTAGCCAACTTAGTTAATGAAGCAGCACTTTTAGCTGCCCGCAAAAACAAGTTGAAAGTAAGTTCAGCAGATTTTGACGCCGCAAAAGATAAGGTATTAATGGGTAACGAGCGTAAATCTATGGCTATGGATGAGAAAGAAAAGCAATTAACCGCTTATCACGAAGCCGGTCATGCGATTTGCTCATTAAATGTCAAAGACACCGACCCGATACACAAAGCGACAATTATTCCGAGAGGTCGTGCTTTGGGTATGGTACAGCAATTGCCGGAAAAGGATAAATACTCATATACGCGAGCCCAAATGCTATCCCGATTAGCGATATTGATGGGCGGTCGTGTTGCGGAAGAGTTAAAATTCGGCTATGATGCGGTAACCTCTGGAGCGTCATCAGATATCAATGCCGCAACCAATTTGGCACGAGCAATGGTAACCGAATGGGGCATGAGCGATTTATTGGGACCGATTCGTTATTCTGAAAACTCCAATGAAGTTTTCTTAGGTCGCTCGGTAACTCAAAATCAGAATATGAGTGAAGATACGGCACGTTTGGTGGATGCGGAAATCAAAAGACTTGTAACAGAAGGTTACGAAGAAGCCAAAAAGATTCTGCAAAAACACAAACAAGATTGGGAAACTTTAGCCCAAGCGTTAATGGAATATGAAACTCTAACCGGAGATGAAATCAAAGACGTCTTAGCCGGCAAAGTGGTTGATAAAAACAAAGACGCACCTGTTCCGGAAGAAAAGCGCACCAAAGCGTCCGTACCGGAGCTATAAACTAAACTCAAAACAAAAAGGCCTGCGTTAATGCAGGCTTTTTTAATACACAAATTCAAAATAAGAAAAAGCCATACAACCATCCATAAAAAGCAAAACGCCCCTTTCTTGAGAGGCGTTTGTGCTTATTCTTATTGAGCTATCAGGCTGCTTTGCGGCGGAGTTCTTGTTCCAAATATGCATGATAACTTTGTACTTTTTGGAACATTTCTTTGGCTTTAGCATTTGGATTTTTGTCAGGATGATAAAGTTGAACCAAATAACGAAACGCTTGTTTCAATTTATCTTCCGTCAATGTTTCAAACGTCAGTCCAAACAACGCATAAGCCTCATTGTTATCAATTAAACTTTGAGGCGTTCTGATAATTTTTCCTTTCAAGAAATCCCGAAACTCCGGCATCTTTTCCGCCAACTTGCGACAGTAAATTATCAAATCTTCCAGACTTAATGATTGAGCGTTGATATCAGAGCTTAATATCCGATACTGCGCAGCCGTTACAAACAAACCATTGAAGTTTATCCGAATATCGTCCAACTCTTCGTCTTTTACTTGATTTGATGCCTTTTGACGTTGCTCTTTCGGTGGGCGAGTACTTTCTTTTGCTCGCATGGCTATGACATCATAAAACTCTTTCTGCCAGTTCTGATAACCGCTGTTCTGCAAAGCAACTTTCAAACGTGCCAACAATACCGTTGTTTCTTCAGGACTTTCCAAATAGTCAACCCAGAACTTTGTCACAAGCTCTTCACAAAAGCGGCGATACTCAGGCTGTTTTTTGAGTTTTTGCTCTTGACGTTTTTTTTCTACTTTCAGACGAACCGTTTCTACCTTGGTACGCCTCAAATGTCTAATTCTTTCCCTTAATAGAGGTAGTATATACAGTATAAAAGTGCATCCCCATACGATAAACATTAGGTATTTTAATACGCGCTGCTGAAAGGCCACTTTTTCATTAACGTACCGTATCGTTGCTTCTATCACTTTTCTATCTTTGCCGAAGCTTTGATAGAGCTTATAACTGTTTCCACCTTTAATTATTCCACCTTCCGTAGTCGGATTGCCCCAGGTTCCATCGGCGTAATAATAGATATCCCAAACAGATCCCGATATATCATGAATTTGTTCATTACCATTTTCATCTTCTATAATATATGCCCACCGCTCAAGTGGGGATACTCTACCATAATTCACTAGCTCTAATTGAGGTCTTAACCAAAGGCCTAAAACACCATTAGCTGTTATAAATAAAGAAAGGCAAAGTACGCCATATTGTATTTTTACCAGCAGTTGCCTTTTTTTACTTATAATCTGTGCTTCTATACGCTTAAATTTCGAAGATAAAATGAACGCAACCATCACTAGAACCAAAGTCATACAAAAAATGTCATGTAAGGTTACCTGTAAAATACGCCTTGCTGCATCTTCATCTACTTGACTTAAAGTATTGCCATTATAAACAAAAACACCTTGCCCCTCTGCTCGTAGCGGTTGGTGCAGATATTTATCTTCGGTGTCTTTTAAATTTAACGTAACAACTTGCGGTGTACCATTGTCTGGATATACATGTACCGTTGCACAGTTTCCTTCCAGCTTTTCTAACCTTCCGTAAACTGTGTCTGCATAGCTTAGGCTGACTATCATTAGACAGCTCAAAATAAATAATAATCTTTTCATAACACATAAAGTTTTAGATTCATAATAATTGTTAATTGGTGTTATCCTAACACGCCTTATCCTTTTGTCAAGTTTTTTGTTTATAAATTTAGCGATTTAAAAAAGCAAAACGCCCCTTAAAAAAGGAGCGTTTATACTTTGTTTAATTGAGTTTTATGACCGCTTTAAAACGGATTTTGGTTTCAGAATACTAAGTTACAGCATCTATACTGCAATACTCAAATCTTTACTTTGTCTATTTTGCATTTTAGGAAGAAAAAACAAAGCACTCACCCACCATATTGCAGATGGTATCAAAAGAGCTAAAAGATGTTCAAAATTGCCTGCTATGCCACCGGATGGTGCAAGACAAAAGCTGATAACACTCAGCACGCTAAAAATCGCCACTAAATACATAACGACCGCAAGCCCCTCAAGTTTATATGCACTCCGAAATAAATCCAGAAATTGCAGAGTAACCAGCAAAAGCCCTAGCAGCATAACCACACCCAGACTATACCATGGCAACCAAAATACATTTATACCACAGACCAAGCCAACAAGCCCGACAATACATAACTGACCGATAATAAATAAATACGGCCACCAAATTTTACTAAAAAATTTTTCCATAATTCTTAAATTTAAAGTTCATAATAATCAATAACCACCCTTAAAGTAGCTCCTAATATATCTTTTGTCAATCTTTATAATTGCCCCTCCTTGCCACAAAAAAAGGAGCCGCCAAAGCAGCCCCTAAAAAAGCGATGAATTATATACGATTAATCAAAATAAAGATTATCGTAATAAAGAGGAGACCACTGATTAAGGTGGATTTTACCTCTTTCATCAAATAGCAATTTCTTTCTGCCAACGACAAGGTTGGATTTCAACAACGCACGGCCTCGACCACTAAGTCCCTTTGCATAGAAGAATTTCCATCCCCCATCAGCCTCACGGATGAGATAGAAGCGATCATTAATTGGCATAAATGCCCGCACGTTTTCGTGCAGAATCATACCTTGTCCGTTAATAACCTTCAGCCCACGCCCCTTCACAAGGTCATAGTCTGAAATAATTTCGATTTCTTCTGCAGATGCAATACGGTACGTTCCAATCTGCGTGGTTTTCTGCCCATTAAAGGCAATCAATGTCTGCCAGTCGGGCGTGTACTCATATACCTGACCGTCCAACATTGAAATTTTGTTAGACTTGGTTCCAACTGAAACTTTTTCCACTCCGGACATAATTGGCGTCTTGCTTCCCTGACAAGCATACAGTTTTGAACCACGCAATACCACACCGCTAAATACACTCGGCGCTACATGAGCTGCCGCTAAATTCATTTGTCTCATAATTGTAAATATAAAAAAATTAAACATATCTATTCAAAAACTTCTTTACCATACCACATTTTCGGCCCTCACGCAAGAACTTTTTTGTCAAAATTTACATTTTAGTCAAAAAAAGAGGATTGAAGCCCTCCATTTCAACCCTCAACACCATACATAAGTTAGAATTAAGCGTTCCAACCTTGTTTTTGTAACTTAAATTGATACAACGCACCAACAGCAATATAAGGCAAGAACATTTCGCTCGATTCTTCCATCAACTGACAAATCGCATAGGTTTGCTCGGGAAGCGGAACCCCATTATGAGCTTTTTTCCAATTAGAAGGAAATCTATCAACAAGTTTAGCACAAACACCAACCGTACACAAAACAGCAATGGACCAAGTCACCGGATTAAATTGGAAGAAAGAACGAACCAAATGTTTAGAATATTTAACCGCCAAATAAACAACTGCTCCTGCAACGACAACCAAAACAGCGCCAAAAATAATTTTCTCACTGATAGGATTATTCGGGTTCAAGAAAAATCTGGATTTAAAAGGAGTAGTATCGGTCTGCGACAAATGATGCTGAATCCCCTGTTCGCGCAAAAAAGCACACATTGTCAAGAAAAAAAGCGTTGCCCATGTTTTAACTCTATCACCAAATTCATCACTACGAATAATTAGCATAGCAATTAAAACAACATACCCGAAATGAGTAATATCCTCAATAATTCCCCCTTCTTCAGTGATGCTTAAAATATCATTCGGATACAAATAATAAACCCCTGCCATAAAAGAAAGCCAAACTATCATAAACACAATCGGCATAAACAGCGGCGACATAAACATTTTTTTCATTTTCAAAGTCCTCAGTCCATTAACCACGATAGAACGAGCTTAAAAAAAAGAAAATCATTAAGCAAGAACAATTACTTGTTAAACTCAAGTTGTGCATAAAAGCAAATGTATATCACCAACGAATTTCTGCATTTTTTTCCAAAATAGCGACCAAACGTTTCAAGACGCTCTGTTCAACAAATTCTCCTTTTCTAATCCAGACAGCACTTTCCACATTATCTTTTACATAAAAAGGCGAAACACGCCGATAATTTTTTTGTAAAATCGCCACACTATCTGTAATAGAAATCGGCTTTCCGTCATAATCTTGCATCTCCCCCATATACACACAATCCACAACAATATGCGGTTTAAGTTTTTCTTTTCCTGTCATAAATAGGTAATAAACCGCCGCGCCCCCGGCAACATAAATATCATCATCCAAATCAGCCAACACTTTTTGCGAAGAAATAGCGCAATGATGTTTTTCATCACTAACTTCATAATTTTCATCTGAAGTCAAAACAAAAATCCGGCACCCCTCGATAGAACGATTCGGAAAACTCTCATATGTCAACCTACCGCAAACCACCGTCTGATTGCGCACCACC
>CASFTO010000008.1 GCA_949297665.1 uncultured Alphaproteobacteria bacterium
AAACAACGTCCGGCACCAGCTGATATCAGTACCTCGGAAAGCAAAGTAAAAGTTTTCGTTATTCCTGCAAATGAAGAACTGATGATTGCCAGTGAAACATTTGACCTTTTGGAAGAATTAAGTCCTGCAGAATCTTGGGCGATATAATATAGGTGAAGAAATGTTAAAGACACTGATGCCATCGCTGAATTTGCTGATAAATGCAGATTACAAAGCTATAAAGAACAAAGAAAGCGAAGAGATAATTGCTAAAAGTTTACAAGGGCTTCATCCCGTGGCAAAGCCGGAATTGCGACAAATATCAGGTATTCCCGGCGCTGGTAAAAGTACATTTTGCGCCACACATTTGCCGCCTAATTTTTTGTTTTTAAGCTTTGATAAGATTATGACCTCGATGCAGTCATATCAAAAAGATTTGGCGCAGTTTGGTCAAGTTGTAGCCTTTCAAAAATACGAAATGCCGGCTCGTATCATAGGCTATGAATTATTGCGCCGAGCAATGAATATGAAGTTGAATATTATGTTTGAGCATAGTGGAACAAATCCGGCGCATTTGGAATTATTCAAGAATATACATAAAAAAGGCTATCAAACAGCGGTAGATTTCATTGTCTGCGACACAACTTTAGCAATACAAAGAGCCGAGGAGCGCGCCAAGAAAATCAATCGTTATGTTCCGGAAAGTCTGATATTGGAGCGAGCCTCAAGGTTTAAGCAATATGTATCGGCATATCAAAAATTAACCAAGTCGATAACATTCTATGATGGCGCAAATAATTTCCATCCGTTAAAGAAAATTTAAGATAATCGGTGCGAATATCATTTACAAAGATTAAATTTGTAAGGTGAATTCCGATGAAAAAATATCTGTTATTATTTTCGGCGTCAATGCTGGCAACAACAGTTGGTAGTGCATGGGCATTAAATGCATCGCAGCAGCTTAAAGCAACAGAAGAAATTTTTGTTAATGAATTTAAGAAGATGGATACCAACAAAGATAACAAAATCTCATTAGATGAATATTTGAGTTATCAGTTTGAGAATTTTCGCGCCAATATAATAGAGGCGGAAGGTTTTGACAGTAAAAAGATAGATAAAGACGATACATCAAAAGCCGCATCAACCGTTTCCAAAGAGGATAAAAAAGTAAAAGATGAAATGAAGTCATTAAGTGATGTGAATAAGACATTGCAAGAGATGGCAGATTACGATATAGAGTTAGATGAAGATTTGAGCTTGGACGAAGATTGGGGAATGGGAGAAGTAAAGGCGGAAGAAAAAGGCTTAACCAAAGAAGATGTTATGCCGGAAGCCGATATTTTATCGCCGGAAATTTTGAGTGATACCAAAGCTGCGGAAACAAGCGAAGTTGAAACATCGCCGGCTCCCACGACCGATGAGTTAGACTTATCCGTATCCGAAGATGAGAGTTTGAAGAATTTGTTGGCGGAAATAAATGAAACGCCGGAAGAAAAAGCCGCAAAACAAAAGGCGGAGGAAGAGAAACTAAAAGCCGCGGCGGAAGCGAAAGCAAATGCCGAAAAAGCCGCAGCTGAAGCCGTTGAAAGAGAAAAGCAAATCGGCGTGATGTTGGAAACAATAAAAAAGACCTTGCCGAAAAAAATAGATGAAATAACCACCTGGACGGACATAGAGTATAAAGACAAAGTTATTTCATACATATACGAAGCGGATATAGATACCAGCAAAGAAACCGCCGCCGCGAAAGCCGCTTTAACGAAAAGTATAGAGCGCGACGCTTGCGGAAAGGCTTATCAAGAGATGTGTCCGAAAATCAAGCCGATGTTTATCAACGAGGGGATAAATATGCGTATCCGCTATCGTGATAAGGTCGGCAACGAGTTCGGCAAATGTGAATTTAACCAAGAAACCTGTAAATAGAGAGCAGAAGAGAGGACAAAATGAGAAAAACAAAATTGTTATCAGCCACAGCCCTGACCGTAATGTTAGCATTTGGCGCCCATACGGTTAGCGCGCAAAATTTGGATAATATCTCGGATGAAGAGTTAGCCAAAGCGGTTGTGAGTGTATTGAAGAAAAATCCGAAAATCGCGTATGATGCAGTAGCGGCATTTCACAAAGACGCCAATGCGAAGAAAGCCGCGGCGGAAAAAGAATTAACACCGTTAGAAAAGAGGGTTGCGGATATATTGATGGATAATCCTCCGATTGTGGTTGGAGCTTTACAAATCTATCAACAGCAAGAAGAGCAACAGAAGTTGTTGGAGCAAGCCGAAAAGTATGAAAAATACGCCGATGAAATCAATAAAGCAGATTTATACGCGGGCAACCCAAACGGAAAATACGTTTTGGTAGAGTTCTTTGATTTTTCATGCGGATATTGCCGCTTAATGGCTCCAAAAATTGAGAACATCATCAAAAAGAACAAGGATGTTAAAGTTGTATTCAAACCGGTATCTTTCTTATCACCAAATTCTGAGTTGGCAGCTAAGGCAGCTGTAGCCGCCCAAAAGCAAGGCAAGTTACTGGAGATGTACACGGCTTTGATGGAAGAAAAAGTAGTTAATGAACCGGCTATTGACAAGTTGGCTCGCAATATGAATTTGAATATGGAGCAATTCAAAAAAGACTATGCATCGGAAGAAACCAAAAAATTGTTAGCAAGCTTTAAAGAAACTGCAGACAAGATTGGTATGCGTAGCGTTCCGACTTTGGTATTGAATGGATTACCGTTGTATGCGGTGGAAGAAGTTCAAATGCAAAGAGCGATAGACGTATTGCGTGATGCAGAAAAATAATCTGCAAAGTCAAATGTGTGATAAAAATTCCGTTTCTGAATAAGGAGCGGAATTTTTTTAGGCTAAAAAGAAGAGGGGAGGCGCACAAAAAAAAGGTTCTCTGTGCCAATGCACAGGGAACCTTCCTAACAGGGACGGGGTTATTTATTGCCAAGTAACTCGTCGAGGTTGATGAGCGGGGTTGCGCCACCACCGTAAACCTTCGGGAAATTCTTGGCAAGAACTTCTTTGATGAGTTCCGGATGCTCTTTCAGGATTTCTCCTAAACGAGCCCGTACTTCATTTTCAGAAGCACCCTTCATCTTGAGAGCCGCAGCTTCTGCTTCAGCCTTCAATTTCATAGCTTCAGCATCAGCAGCCGCCGCAATTTTTGTGGCTTCAGCTTTCGCTGTGGTAGAGATCTTCAGCTGCTCAGCCTTTTCCTCAACAATTTTTCTCTGCATCTCAACTTTGGCCATTTCTGACACAGCGTTTTCATAATCCTTGTCAAACTTAACTTCTATAATATTAAGTTCGACATTTTCAAAGAGACTATGGTCATATCTTGGCTCAAAGTTGGCCTTAACCTCTGAAGACAGATCGGCTAATTTGCCGTTTATGTCTTCATAAGTCTTATTGGCAACCACCTCGGTAAAGGCCGCATCTAGCTGTGGACAGAGTGCCTTACCCACATATTCATTCTCTCCAATGGTTGCGTGGAGAGTATGAACGTTGTTTGGGCACACATTCCATGTAAGAACATAGGTCAGGAAGATATCCCGACGCTCACGGTTCTTCATGGCGTTTGTATCCTTGTGAGTTTGGCGGGTAATATCTACCTCCGACATGGAGGAGATAAATGGTATCATCCAGCCAAAACCAGCCGGATAACTATGATTTTTCATTTTACCTAACGTGATTTTATACCCAGCATGTCCGGGCATAACCACGTACATACCGTTAATAAAAATCACCAAGATAAAAATCAGCGCAGCTAAAACGCCAAACCCCCAACCGAGGAAAATGGCTGCGATCACACTTACCACCGTTACGATTAATAACGGTTTAGTAAGTCTTTCTCTCATAGAGAGAATCAGGCTTGTGAAGTCTGTCTGTCTCATATCTTAAAAATTTAATGAAACAAAGCACTTGTTTATTTTTCAAAACTTCTTTTAACTTATAAATCCCAATCATCTCTCCACGTAGGAGCATCAGCGCAAGCTACCGCCTTCTAAATCAAGATGTTATAAGTGAATTATTAAAGACCATAAATAACCTGTTGCCAAGCCACTCACAATCCCCAACGCATCAAAATCTCTCCAAATAAACAGTATTCCCTGTTATGTTATTACTAATAATATTCACCTAAATAATCAACCACACTAATATTCATCACGCCTATACTATACCACAATTTTGCCCCTCGGTCAATGGTAAAATATGTGTCGGGAGGCTTGCTAAAGTGTTAAAAATATGTTATTATGATAAAAAATAAGCGAAGAGGGACGCGATGATGAAAAAAGATAAAAGCGAAGCGCTGTATGCAAATTATATCAAAGATGTGCTGGCTCGCAATCAAAAGGCGATAGACTACCAAAAGTCGCGTCAAGACTATTGGCAAGATAAGCCTCGCGTTGAGGTAGAGAATGCTTTGCAAAAAATCATTGAGCAAGACAATGAATACCGCAAAGATAACAGTGGCGAAAAAACACCTAAAAATGATTTAGCAACCTTAATCAAAATCGTTCAAACAGAAATTTTATTTAATTCTTATAAAGATGATAAAAGAGTAGAAGAAACGATTAAGAGCTATCAAAACAGCTTAAAGAATGTTGACAAAGAGAAATGTAAGAGTTTACGTCAAG
>CASFTO010000009.1 GCA_949297665.1 uncultured Alphaproteobacteria bacterium
CTCGCTTTTGCTGGCTCTTTTGCTCTTTAAAACTGATTTTTATGGCTTATATCTATGGCGTTTAAGGAGGAGGGGATATGTTTACGCGTCATGAGAAAAAAGAAGAAAAACGTTTTTTTAGAAGTTTATTTGGAAGTGTTTGGAATTTTTGGACCAGTCCGACGGGGGCTTTTATTCTAGCGGTTTCTGCTATTGCTCTCGGATACTATCAATTTTATGTCAGTCGGCCGATTTTGCGCTATCAAACTAATACGGTAAAGTTGATTTCTTCTAATAATACTAATGAATATGCGGTCGATGTTAAAGGAAAAAAATATAAAGATTTATACTTAACGAAAGTGTATCTCTATAATCAGGGAGAACAGGCACTTTCAGGTACCGATGTTTCTCATGTCGGGCATGATCCTATTCGGATAGAAGTGCCTAAAGACGCTATGATGCAACATTATAATTTGGATAATGATGAAACGACTAATGCTATTACGGCCGAAGTTGTACCTTATGGGGAAGATTTGATTTTGAACTTTGATTTTCTTAATCCTGACTATCAGTATGTTGTCAATATTTTACATGAGAAACCGACGGATGGTATTAAAGTTGCCGGTAGTGCGCTTAATGTTAATGAAATTACAAGAGCTATTAGTGACAGAGAATTGAAGAATTGGCTCGTGTGGGGATTGGGGGCTCTTTATTTGTTGTTAATTATTCGCTATGTTTTGAAAAAGGTCGGAAAACATTAAGAGTATTTTAAGCTCTCAAAGCTATAAATTGTATGTGTCAGTAATTTATTGAGGGGTTAATTTTATGAAAAAATCACTTATTTGCAGTGTGTTATCAGTTTCTTTGTTAACTGCTTGTGCAACAGATCCTTATACGGGGCAAAGTAAAGTTTCTAATACCGCTTGGGGAACTGGTATTGGTGCTCTTGCAGGTGCGGGTATTGGTGCTTTAGCCGGTGGTGAGAAAGGTGCTTTAATCGGTGCAGGCGTTGGTGCGGCTGCAGGTGCCGGTACTGGTGCTTATATGGATGTTCAGGCACGTAAATTGCGTCAAGAATTGTTGAATACCGGTGTTCAAGTGCAAGAAGTTAATGGTCAGATTTATTTGATTATGCCGGGTAATATTACGTTTGATTCTAATGATGCTAATATTAAGCCGGGTTTCCAACCGGTTTTGAACTCTATTGCTAAAGTTATTAACGAATATAGCAAGACAATGGTTCAAGTTAATGGTTATACGGATAGTACTGGTGGTGCCGCTACCAATAACTCTCTTTCTTTGATGAGAGCTAACTCAATTTCTAATTACTTGAGATTGAAAGGTGTTGATGCTAGTCGTATTGTTTCTAACGGTTATGGTTCTTCTAATCCGATTGCATCTAATGCAACTGCTGCAGGCAGAGAACAGAATCGTCGTGTTGAAATTGTGCTGATTAATCGTTAAGCCGTTTTTTATTATTGCAGATAGGGGAGCATAGCGGCTCCCTTTTTTGTTGACAGAAAATGTTTTAATATCTAGTATTTCCGTAAAATTAAATTATTGTAAAACTTAAAATTTTTATGTGATGAAAAATACTATTTTAAAACAAATTAATGATATCGGAGCGAAAATCGGGTATCCTTTTTATTTCTACGCTGACGGTTCGTTTGGTAAATCTATTGTATCCGGTAAGATGAATGCTATTGTGGTTGTAAAAGGAAAATTTACTGCTTCTGGTCTTAAAAATGAATGTTTGGCTATTTGGGATGATGAAAATTTATCTTTAAGCGAAGCTATTATCTGTCTTAAAAAGAAAATGAATTTTCCGATTTATATTTATTCTGATGGAATATGCGGGAAAACACCTCGCTTAGGTAGGTGTTCTTCTATTATGGTTGTTAAGAAGCCGTTTATTATTCGGAAAATGACGGAGAAGGCGTGTCAGTCGGTAAATCCTAAAATCGACCATATTATGCCAGAAGTTCATCGTGCAAAATGGGTTATGCCCGAGCCTGAAGAGAATAAGCCGACTCCTATTCAATTGGCTCGTTTGGAAGTGGCGCGTCAAGCATTGCTAGAAGGTGTAGATTTAACCTATGAAGAAGAGGAAGCTCTTGTTTATTTTGGAACAGATGAGGAAGTGAGAGCGTATTTTCCTTATTTGAAATGTAGCGAACTGTTGATTTGGAAAGGTAATCAAAAACTTTTAGAAGAATATATTGAGGATAATAGCTTTTGTTGTGAAGATGTTTTGGCTGAACGTTGTTCTGATGATGTTATTCTGAAATATTTTGATAATTGGTTGGTTGATGTCAAATTTATGGAAAAATTGCTTGAATTAGGGAGATTTGAACTGATTGAGAAAATTCAAGAAGTTTCTTCTCTTAATCATCCTTCGGCTTTGGGGGAGATTGCTCGATATGTGGAAGCTATTCTTAAAGCCGGATATCCGCAACTTTTGAAAATTCAAATTCAAAAGTATGACGATTGGCTCGATGATGATGTTGTATTGCTTGTGCAATCCGGTAATTTGGAAATGATTAAGTATTATTTGGATTATCATCATCTTTGTTCTGCAGCACAGAAAGAGTTAGTGAAACTTGCTAATTCTCAGTTGATTGAGATGTACCAAGAACGATATGAGTTTGATGCTGATATTGCTGAAATGGCTAAATGGCGTGGATTACTCAGTGCTTAATATGACAAGGCTATAAAAAAGGCTTTCTTCTTATGAAGAGAGCCTTTTGGTTTGGGTATAGATAAAATTTTATTTATGCATTAAATACAATTTGCATTGTATCTTTAGCAATCATGTACTCTTCATCGGTTGGGATAACGAATACGCGAACTTTTGAGTCTTTAGTGGAAATTTCTGTAATATCACCACGTTTGCTGTTAGCTTCTTCATCTAAAGTAATGCCTAAGTAAGCTAAACGTTCTACAACTAATTTTCTTACTAAAGAACCATTTTCACCAATACCAGCTGTGAATACGATAGCGTCAACACCGCCTAAAACTGCAATGTATGCACCTATGAAACGGATGATGCTGTGAACGTATGTATTTAACGCATCTGTTGCGGCTTCTTCTACACCGTAAAGTGTTTCAATATCGCGGTTGTCGGAATATCCGCACAGACCATACATACCACTTTTCTTATTCAAAATTTCATTAACTTCATCTGGTGTTTTGTTTTGTGTTTTGCAGATGTATAATGGAATATATGGGTCAATATCACCGCAACGTGTTCCCATAACGAGACCGGCTAGTGGAGTGAAGCCCATTGATGTATCTTGACAAAGACCGTTGTCAACGGCAGAGATAGATGCACCGTTTCCTAAATGGCAAGTGATGATTTTGCCTTTTTTGCCGATTAATTCAGCTGCTTTTTGAGAAACGTATGCGTGTGATGTACCATGGAAACCATAGCGGCGAATCTTGTATTTTGTATATTGTTCAATCGGAAGAGCATACAAGAATGCTTCTTTTGGCATGGTTTGGTGGAATGCAGTATCAAAAACAACTGTTTGCGGAACATTTGGCAAAAGTTTTTTTACGGCTCTGATACCCAATACGTGAGCATGGTTGTGTAATGGAGCTAATTCGGATAATTCTTCAATTTGGTCAATTACAGTATCTGTTACCAAAACAGAGTTTTTGAAAATGTCGCCGCCTTGCACGATACGGTGTCCAACAGCGTCGATCTCGTCCATTGATTTCAATGCGCCGTTTAGCAATTCTTTAGTTACTTCTGCAATGGCTTCGTTATGCGTTGGCAAAGCTACTTCTCTGGTTCTTTTTTCACCACCGGTGATTTTGATTTCTACGAAAGAACCATGAATACCGATACGGTCTGCTTTTCCTTTAGCGATAACATCATATTTGTCGCCATCAACATTAAATAACTGGTATTTTAATGAAGATGAACCTGAGTTTAATACAAGAATCTTTTTCATTTTATTTTCCTTATTGGGGTTAGATTATTTGGTTGCTTGAATTGCGGTAATTGCAATCATTCCAACGATGTCTTCGGCTAATGCTCCACGCGATAAATCGTTTACAGGTGCATTTAAACCTTGCAACATCGGTCCGTATGCTTCGCATCCGCATAAACGTTGCAATAATTTGTAGCTGATGTTTCCTACTTCAAGACATGGGAAAATTAAAACATTTGCTTGTCCGGCAACTCTGGAATCTGGTGCCTTTTTCTTTGCAACAACAGCATCTAATGCGGCGTCAGCTTGCATTTCTCCGTCAATCATGATTGGGAGACTCTTATATTCGTCAAGCAACAACATGTCTTGAGCAAGTTTGGTGGCATTGCGTACTTTATCTACCATACCGCCAGAGCCAGAACCTCTGGTTGAATATGAAAGCATGGCAACTTTTGGAGATAAACCAAATTTCAAAGCGGTTTCAGAACTTGCTAAGGCCATGTCGGCTAATTCTTGTTCGCTTGGGTTGATGATGATAGCGCAGTCTGAGAAAATATAGGGCTTATCATTGGCTACCAAAATTAAAGCGGAAGATACGCTGCGATCTTTGTGTGCAGATTTGATGATTTGAAGAGCAGGTCTTACAGTATCTGCAGTAGAGTGATTTGCTCCTGATACCATACCGTCTGCATCGCCGGCTTTAATCATTAATGTTCCAAAATAATTGTAGTTTAATGCTAGTTTCTTGGCGTCGTTTGGCGTCATGCCTTTGGCTTTGCGCAATTCGTATAATAAATCGGCGTATTTTTCTAATTTGTCGGAGGTTTCCGGTTGCAGTAATTCAATTCCTTCCATACTCCAGTTATTCTTGTCGAAGTATGCTTTGATTTCTTCCGGATTACCCAATATGATTAGTTTGGCCGCTTTTCTTTCAGCAATGGTGTGCGCTGCTTGTAAAATACGTTCATCTTCGCCTTCCGGTAATACAATCGTTTTCAGCTCTTTAGAGGCTCTCTCTAAAAGGCTATCAAGAAATTTGGTTATTTTCATCTCTATCGTCCTTTTGTGATGTATATTTGAAAAGTTTTTTTCAGTTAATATCATAACCTTTTAAAAGGCAATAAAAAAGTTTGATTTTTATGCTTTTACGTTATAAATCTAATTATAATTAATTTGGGAGATTTTATCGTGTTTAGATTTTTCTTTGTTGTGACGTTGGGATTTATTTTTGCCGGTGATGTTGTGGCTAAACCTCTTTTTGAGGCGGATGTTAATGTGGATGTTACCGCTGATAATGTCGTGGAAGCTAAAAAACAAGCTATGAATAAAGCCAGAAGAGATGCCTTAAATGAAGTTTTGTTGAGTATCAGCTCAAATCAGAGTGTCCAGGAGTTGGATAAATTAAATGATAATCAGATTCAACATTTTATTGCAGGTGTTATGGTGCTTATGGAGAAATCTTCAAATGTTCGTTATATTGCAGATTTGCGAGTCACAGTTAATGAAGATGTCTTAAAAGCGTATATGGCCGAAAATAATTTGCCTATGATTGTGGGGGAGGAACAAACTATTTTGGTCGTCCCTTTGCTTGAGCAAGCGGATGGTACGCTTGATTTATGGAGTGATGCAAATTTTTGGAGACAGGCTTTTGTCGGACGTCGTGATGTACGCAAAGGTAACCTCATTCTTCATGATATAGATAAAAATTTAGGAAATATTACGGCTGTTGAGGCTAATCGTTTTTATGATATGACGGATGCAGAGTTTGGGGAACTTTCCAGCTTTAATAATGTGGAAAATATTTATGTTTTGAAATATTCACTAAAAGATGGTAAGGTTTATGTTAAATCTTTTCCAAGTCGTGAAATTGCTGAAGTAATTATAGTCGAAAATGCTACTCCGCAGGATATGATAGATGCTGTATTGCCCTTTTTTAAAGATGTTAAAAAAGCTGCTAAACTTGAAAATTGGCATGATGATGACAAAATTGTTAATCAGAAAGTAGATGCTGTTTATTCTTATTCGAAACTTGGTGAATGGCTTACTTTGAAACGTTTTTTGGAGACAAATTCGCAAGTTAAAGATGTTCAGGTCGTTTCTATGGCAAACGGTAAAGTTCATTTTAGTTTTATCTATAACGGTGTTTGGGAAAAATTGCAGGCTAATTTGGCTTTGAGGGGATATAAATTAAAGAAAGAAGGAGGTTATTATGTCATCAGCTAAAGTGCAAAGTCGCTTTTATGTGAACCCTTATATGTGGTTTGTTATCTTTTTTGTGTTCTTCTTCTTTCTTTATATGCTTCGTTCTGTTTTGATGCCTTTTGTGGCCGGTATTTTGTTGGCATATTTGTTGAACCCGCTGACAATTAAATTACAGAAATGTAAAATGTCCAGAACTTGGGCGACCGTTATTGTTTGTATACTGATGATTTTGTTGGTAATTCCCGCTATATTCTTGTTTTTGGGTATGGTCGAAAGTCAGTTGACGTTGCTTATTCAGGCTACACCTAAATATTTGGCCTTGTTGTTGGATAAAATTCGTCCGATGCTGAAGCATTTAGCTGAAAAGTATCCTGATTTGTTTGCAGGTAATTTGGAAAATATGATTAAGGGAAATATCGGTAATGGGGTGAAATTAGCAAGTAAATTATTTCAAGGCTTAATCGCAAACGGGTTTGCTTTTATTAATCTTATTTCGCTTATCTTAATTACTCCTATCGTCGCTTTTTATATGTTACGCGATTGGGATACTTTTGTTACAAAATTTGAAGGATTGTTACCGAAAAAATCTAAAAGGGGTATTATGCAAAGTATGCAAGAAATTAATACAATTATTGCCGGTTTTATTCGTGGACAGCTTAGTGTTTGTGTGATTTTAGGTTTGTATTATTCCATTGGCTTGAAGTTGGTGGGGTTAGAATTAGGCTTACTTGTCGGTTTTATTGCCGGAGTTATTTCTTTTATTCCGTATGTCGGCTCAATTACCGGTTTTGTGTTGGCGATAATTTTGGCTTTTGCGCAGTTTAACGATATTACGCACGTTATGTATGTTGTTGCCGTATTCTTGAGCGGACAGTTTTTGGAGGGAAATTTCTTAACACCTAAATTGGTGGGTGATAATGTCGGATTGCATCCGGTTTGGGTTATGTTTGCGTTATTGGCCGGTGGTGTTTTGCTAGGTTTCCTCGGATTAATGTTGGCGGTTCCTGTTGCTGCGATTATCGGCGTTTTGTTACGTAATCTTATTAAACGTTATAAGATGAGTTCGCTTTATCTGGATTAAAACGGTGCTGATTGTTAATATTAATGGGCCGATTAATGCTGGAAAGTCAACGGTCGGACGAATCTTGATTCAATTGTTGGAAGGCTCGGCTTTTCTAGAAGTTGATGAACTGCTTTCGGATGAAGAACAAGAAAAACTTCAACTTGATTTTAAAGCTGGAATAGCTGAGCGGTTGCGACGGCTTGCTGAAGTTATGCATAATGAGAAAAAATTACAGAGATATAAATTCTTGTTTTTTGCTTATCCTATGAGCCAACGTAATTTTGATAGTTGGCGTCAATGGACAGATGAATATGATAAGTTTGTTTGTGTTACGTTAGCTCCCTCTATGGAAATGTGTCTTAAAAATCGCGGAACAAGAGAACTCTCAGAGCGAGAAAAGATGCGTATTGTTGAGATGTATCAACAAGGGTATCAAAATCCGATTGGCACAGATAAAATTATTTGTAACGATGTGCAGACCCCGTTACAAACGGCTTTGTTGATTAAAGAATTTTTGCTGGAGAATTTTTAAAGTTCTTTGACCATTCGAATAAAATTAATACCTTTTTCTTCAAATAAATCGCCGTCTTGTTTGAACCCGAGTTTTTCATAAAAACCAACAACGGAAAGCATTGCGTGCATTACCATTGTACTATATCCGATTTCTTTTGCGGTCTTTTCGGCGTATTCAATTAATTTTTTACCAATCCCTTCTCCTTGGTGGACGACGTCTACCGCTACTTGCATTACTCTGATTTCCTCATTATCCAGCGGAACCATAATTAAGCCGCCAATTAATTTATCACTTATCGAATCTATGCAACCGATATGCAGGAAACCAGCTTCTTCTTCTCGGAAAGAATCGAGAAATTTTAATCCTAATGGTTGCAATAATATACGATAGCGTAAATCCAACAGTTCCTGATAACGTCCGGAACCAAATTCTATGTCTATAAATTTCATCATTGCAACCTCCGTATTATTTGCAGAATAATTTTATTGTTCTCTATTTAAGCACAGTTTTATGTGACTTGCAATACTAAAGTGTTTAAAATCTGTTGCGTTCCGTTAAAATTTAATTTATGACAGATATAAGTTTGTAAATTTGTTTTAAGGATAACTCTATGCAGGATTTGGCGAAAATCAGAAATTTTGCGATTATTGCTCATATTGATCATGGTAAATCTACAATAGCAGACAGAATTATTGAACGTTGCGGCGGGTTGGAACGCCGAGAGATGACAGAGCAGGTTTTGGATTCCATGGATATTGAACGTGAACGCGGAATCACTATTAAGGCGCAGACTGTTCGTTTGAAATATGTGGCTCGTGACGGGCAAGAGTATGTATTGAATTTGATTGATACTCCCGGACATGTGGACTTTTCTTATGAGGTTTCTCGTTCTTTGGCTGCTTGTGAGGGTTCGGTGTTGGTGGTTGATGCGACACAAGGTGTTGAGGCGCAAACATTGGCTAATGTTTATTTGGCAATCGATAATAATCATGAAATTGTACCGGCTCTTAATAAAGTTGATTTACCCTCTGCAGATGTTGAAAAAGTTAAAACTCAAATTGAAGATGTTATAGGGATTGACGCGAGTGATGCGGTTGAAACTTCCGGAAAAACAGGGTTTGGTATTGATAATCTTTTAGAAGCTATTGTACATCATTTGCCGGCACCTCAGGGAGATGTTGAAGCTCCGCTTAAGGCACTTTTGATTGATAGTTGGTATGATTCTTATTTGGGCGTTGTTATTTTAGTACGTATTAAAGATGGTGTGCTTCGTAAAAAACAAGTCATCCGTATGATGAGCAATAATGCGACTTATACTGTTGATAGATTGGGTGTTTTTACACCAAAAATGCAAGAAGCTGATGAATTGTCTGCCGGAGAAGTTGGGTATATTACAGCAAGTATCAAAAGTGTTGGCGACTGTAGTGTCGGTGATACGATTACAGATAATAAGAGACCTTGTGAGCAGGCTCTGCCTGGATTTAAACCTTCTATACCGGTGGTGTTCTGTTCTATCTTTCCGGTTGATAGCAGCCAATATGAGGCTTTAAAAGATGCGTTGGCAAAATTGAAACTTAATGATGCCAGTATTGATTATCAAAATGAAAATTCAGCGGCTTTGGGACTCGGTTTTAGATGTGGGTTCTTAGGGCTGTTGCATATGGAGATTATTCAAGAGCGAATTGGTCGTGAATTTGATTTGGATATTATTACAACAGCTCCATCTGTGGCCTATAAAATTAATTTGACCAAGGGGGAAACTATTATGTTGCACAATCCTGCTGATATGCCGGATTTGTCAACAGTGGCTTCTATTGAAGAGCCAATGGTTAGAGCGACAATTCTTGTGCCTGATACTTATTTAGGAGCAGTCTTGAAGCTTTGTACGGAGCGTCGAGGTTTGCAGCAAGAGCTGACGTATGTTGGTTCCAGAGCGATGGTGGTTTATCGAATCCCTCTTAATGAAATTGTGTTTGATTTCTATGATCGCTTAAAATCCATTACAAGCGGATATGCTAGTTTTGACTATGAATTGGTTGGTTATGAACAATCAGATTTGGTTAAAGTGCAGATTTTAATTAATGAGGAACCTGTTGATGCATTGGCGTTTTTATGTCATAGAAGCGAAGCCGAATCTAGAGGGCGTCAAATTTGTGAGAGATTGAAAGATTTAATTCCGAGACATTTGTTTAAAATTCCGATTCAAGCTGCAATTGGCGGTCGTGTTGTAGCACGAGAAACTATTTCAGCTATGCGTAAAGATGTGACAGCTAAATGTTATGGCGGTGATGTTACTCGTAAACGTAAACTTTTAGATAAGCAGAAAAAAGGTAAACAAAGAATGCGACAATTTGGTAAAGTAGAAGTGCCTCAATCTGCGTTTATTGAAGCGTTACGTATTGGAGATGATTAATCTTGATTTGATGAAAAAATAGACGGCTTGTTAGTGCCGTCTATTTTTTTCTTTGTGGTTAGATTATTTGACGTCAAAACGTTTTATGGAATTGGCTTTTGCTAAGGTTTCTTCTTGTTTGCTGTTACGGGGAAATTTGCCGCGGTTTTGATAAACCCTTAATTCCATTCCATAGTATGGATATAATTGTTTGAATGTGGGTTGCGAGGAATCCGGATAGGGAATCTTATTAAGTAAAGAGGATAGACTCTTTTGTTTGAGTTCTTCTTTGTAGGTTAATTTAGGTTGTAAGGTTTCCTCTTGCTGCGGAGCGGTTAATTTGGTGTTTTCATCTAATTGATATATTTCTTGTTTTGTGATTGTTTTAGTAGATGTAGATTCAGAATCGGAGCTGTCTGCCGGAAAGATTATATGAGTTGATGTTTTTGCGGATGGAACTTTAATCTTTTGTACGGATTTGATGGTGTTTCCTGAAATTGGCAGAGTCGATTTTTTCTTTGTTTTTAAGGAGGTTGGTGAGGGATTGTATGATGCTGATGTTGCTTGAGATGTTAGAGATGTTTTTCTTTGAGTTTGTTCGGATTGGATTGAGGGGCTGGAAACTGAATATTCTTCTGTTTGTTGTTGATTTTCTTGGGCTTCTTCTTCAGTTTGGACATAACGCGGGCGCATCAGACGAATGTCTTGAACTTCTTGATTTTGTTGGAAGGCTCCGCTCGGAATGAAAAATGCATATTGTTGAGGGGATGTATTGGCTGATACTGATTTATATAGAAAAAAACTGGACAAGATTATGCTTATAATGTATGGATATTTCATGGATTGACTCCGTGCTATATGAAAAACTTTGTGAGGGATTATAGATGAAAAAAGTTTTTTTTGCCTTAATTTTTACGGCCTCGCTTGCTAAAGTTGGATATGCAATCGATGATAGTCTTATGAAACGTTATGCTGATGAGTGTTTGAGTGTTATTGATAAACCTGTGGTTGAAGTTACTTCGGCTTATGGAAAACTTCGGTATAATTATACGAGAGGGAAAGATTTTCTTATGCGAGAAACTCAAGAAAAATATAAGGCCAATGGACTCGAGATGCCTGAAGATTTTATTCCGATTGGTTTGACGAAAGTGAGAGATGGTTTTAGTTTTAATTTAACTGTCGGGCAAATCGAAATTAGTCATGGTTATGAGTGTGTTTATCCCGAAAAAATAGAAGCTCATCTTGGATATTATGTGCCTACTATTTATATTTCGAAAGATTTAGAAAAAGATTCTTGTTTGTATGATGTGGCTGTAAGGCACGAGAAAACGCATATGCAAATTTATATTGAAGCTCTGGATTATTTTTTGCCCGAATTTAAAAAAACAACAGAGAGACTCTTTGAAAATGTTGGGGTTAAAATTGTTGCGCCGGGGCAGCAAGCTGATGTTGTTGCAAAAGAGTTAAATGTTGAGTATTTGCAAAAGTTGCAACAAAAGGTTGAGGTGTGGCGAAAAGAAGTGGAAACCGAACAGATGAAATTAGATTCTGTTGAAAATTATATTATCGAAAATAAACTTTGTGAGAAATTTGATAAAAAGTAAATTATAGAAAAAAAAGCCACCTTTAGGTGGCTTTTTATGTTGTTTTTTAACAGCTGTAGTCTTTCTTTAAACCAGAAATGCATTCATATATGCCTTTATAGGCAGAATCGATAAATTGCATGTCTTTGGCTGAATTGTTGCCGTAGTATATGCGGACAGTTGTCATTCCGCATTGCTTAGCAAAATCTAAATTTGAATAACTATCGTCTACAAAAATGCAATCTTTCGGATTGACACCGATTTTTTCACATAAACGTTTATATACATCGGGGCTTTCATTCTTTTTATATACGTCAAAATCTTCTACCGAGTAGAATCTATTTTCAAAAAAGTTATATAAACCGATGTGTTTTAATATTTTTTCGCAAATGTCTTTGGATGATGTAGAAAATATGTATTGCGGACATTGCAGACCTTGTAAATTTTCTAATAAGTTTTCATACGGGGCTATCGTTTTTACTAACTCGCTTTTGTAATTATGGTATGATTTATATAGTTCTTTATGCGGTATGCCATATTCTCGTGCAAATATTTCTAATCCATCCCGATAGGTGGCATACGACTCTTTTACTTTGGCCGTGGCTTCTTTAAAACCCAAAGGAACGTTGAATTCCTCTATCGCCGCTGCTGCCGTGGCTTCGTTTAATTTGTTTTTATATTCGTCTGTTTCGTAATATAGGGTGTTATCTAGGTCCCAAATTATGGTTTTTTGCAATTTTTATACTCCCTGAAATTTTATCCGTCGGATATCTTATATGTTGATATGATTTAGGTCAACCCCTTTTTAGTGAAAAATTTGGTCAGAAATATTTTTTTTAAAAAGCTGTTAGTAACGTATTTAAAGATATTGGAGGGGGGGTTATTGACCTTTTAAAAAAAAAAAATCGTTTTAATTTTAGTATGATATCAAAAATTTAAAAAAAATGAAGGCTCATACCTTGTCAAAATAGATGTTTTTTTTATGATGACTTTAGTTGTTGAAACGGGGCTTTAAAAGTATTTTTTACTATATCTAGTGTGTCTTTACTGTTTTTTAACACAATATGTAGTATGATGCTCGTGAAGTCAAAAAATGAACTTGTTACATTTATGAGAGAAGGGAATAATAAAAAAATGGCAAATAATGAGTTGCAAATGCCCACGGCAAAAAAGTATAAAATGCCGTTTAAAAGTATAACGAAAAGAGATGGTACTCTTGCAGATTTTGACGGTGATAAAATTTATAATGCAATTTTGAGAGCCGGCGAAATTACAAATGAGTTTGGTAGTGATGATGCTTGGCTTTTGACAGCTCAGGTGATGAAGATTTTATCTCATAAATTTGATGAGTCTTTGCCTTCCGTTGAAGATATTCAAGATGTTGTTGAACAGGTTCTTATTTCTTCAAATTACTTTAAAACAGCTAAATCTTATATCTTGTATCGTGATAAAAGAAATAGAATGCGTGGTGACGGTAAAACAGTTATTGATGTTGAAAGCTCTGTTAATGAGTATTTGGAAAATTTGGATTGGCGTATTAAAGAAAATGCTAATCAGGGATATTCTAACGGCGGCTTGATTTTGAATGTTTCAGGTAAAGTTACCGCAAATTATTGGTTGTCGCATGTTTATCCGGCAGAAGTTGGGGAAGCTCACAGAAATGGTGATATCCATATCCATGATTTGAGTATGTTGGCTGCTTATTGTGCCGGTTGGTCTTTGAAAAACTTGTTGCGCGAAGGCTTTAACGGTGTTCCCGGAAAAGTTGAGGCAGGTGCTCCGAAACATCTTTCTTCCGCTGTCGGGCAGATGGTTAATTTTATGGGGACATTGCAAAATGAATGGGCAGGAGCTCAGGCGTTCTCTTCGGTTGATACTTATTTGGCTCCGTATGTCAGAAATGATAAATTGACATATGAACAAGTTGAGCAGTGTATGCAGGAATTAATTTATAATCTCAATGTTCCTTCTCGTTGGGGGTCGCAGACGCCTTTTACTAACTTTACTTTTGATTGGGTGTGCCCAGAGGATTTGCGTGATCAACATCCTATTATTGCCGGTGTTGAACAAGAATATACTTATGGCGATTTGGGCGAAGAAATGGCAATGATTAATAAAGCCTATATCAATGTTATGATGGGCGGTGATGTTAAAGGAAGACCATTTACTTTTCCTATTCCTACATACAATATGACTTGGGATTTTCCTTGGGATGATGAAAATACAGAGTTGTTGTTTGAAATGACGGCTAAATATGGCTTGCCTTATTTCCAGAATTTCTTGAATTCATCGTTGAAACCAGGGCAGATTCGTTCTATGTGCTGTCGCTTGCAATTGGATTTGAGAGAATTATTGGCGCGCGGTAATGGTTTGTTTGGTTCTGCTGAACAGACTGGTTCTGTGGGAGTTGTTACTATTAACTGCGCTAGACTCGGATATGTGTATAAAGGGAATGAAACGGCAATGTTTGCAAGAGTTGATGAGTTGATGAATATTGCCAGAACTTCGTTGGAAATTAAAAGAAAAGTTATTCAACGTTTGATTGATAACGGATTATTCCCGTTTACTAAGAGATATTTGGGTACTCTTCGTAATCACTTCTCTACTATCGGTGTTAATGGTATGAATGAAATGATTAGAAACTTTACTAATGATGAACATAATATTGCGGATGCTTGGGGACAGGCTTTTGCCGAGAAATTCTTAGATTTTATTCGTGATAGATTAGTGAAGTTTCAAGAAGAGACCGGGCATATGTATAACCTTGAGGCGACTCCGGCTGAAGGTGCAACAACCAGATTTGCCAGAGAAGATAAAAAACGTTATGTCGGCATTATTCAGGCGGGGACTCCTGATGCTCCATTCTATACGAATTCTTCTCAATTGCCGGTTGGTTATACTGATGACCCATTTGAGGCTTTGGATTTGCAAGCCAGATTGCAATCTAAATATACCGGGGGGACCGTGCTTCACCTTTATATGAACCAACGTATTTCCTCCGCAAAAGTTTGTCGTGACTTTATTAAAAAGGTTTTGGCCAATTATCGGTTGCCTTATATCACGATTACACCGACTTTCTCTGTTTGTCCAAAACATGGGTATATTGCCGGTGAACATGAATTCTGTCCGATTTGTGATCAAGAAAAAAAGGCAGAAAAGTTAAAAATGCTTGCAAAAAAGCAAGAAGTAGCGTAGAATAGTATTATATATGAAAGGGAGACAAATGAGCAATATTATTAATATTAATGACGTTATGTTGGATGATTCCGAAAGACAACGTTGTGAAGTTTATACCAGAGTTATGGGATATATTCGACCAACAACAGAATTTAATGTTGGTAAAAAAGGTGAGTATAATAGCAGATTGTGTTTCTGCGAAGAAAAAGCGGTGCAGGGATGTGAGGCTCGTGAATGTGTTTGCAGAGCTGAAAATACATTGGCTTTGGCTGCAGAATAATCTCTTGCTTAGAGGTGGGTGTTTATGAACCCTATTAGAATCGGCGGTATTGAGAAATTCAGTATCGTCGATTTTCCAAATAAGATGTCCGCTGTTGTCTTTATGCAGGGATGTCCTTGGCGTTGTCCGTTTTGCCATAATACGCATCTTCAGGATGTTAATGCCGATACAAATATTGTTTGGCACAAATTTGTTGAGTTTCTTCAACAAAGAAAAGGTATGCTGGATGCTGTTGTGTTTTCCGGGGGGGAGCCTTTGGTGCAAGATGGTTTGATTGATGCTATTGATGAAGTTAAATCTTTAGGATATCAAATCGGATTACATACCGGAGGTTATCGTCCAGAGAAGTTTATCGAAGTGTTGAAACATGTTGATTGGGTCGGATTCGATATTAAAGCTCCGTTTGATAAGGAAAAATATAAAGTTGTTACCGGTGGTTGGGGGGATGTTGATAAGGTTTTGGATAGCTTAAAAGAACTTATTGCCTCCGGTATTGCATTTGAATGTCGTACGACTTGCGATCCTCGTTTTTTAACGATTGATGATCTTTATCAAATTGCTGATACTCTTAAAAGTATGGGGGTGAAAGAATATTATCTTCAAAAGTATCGGAAAGTCCCTTCGGATATGGATACTTCGGAAAGTCAGTGTTTGGCTTTGGTGGAAAATGAAGATTTATTAAAGCACTTAAAAGAAAATTTTGATGTTTTTGATGTGCGAAAATGATACTGCACTTGTCGGGAAATGTTTAGACGTCATCGTTTTTTTATGATGACGTTTTTTATTGCGATTAGTTAAAAAATCGTGTATATTATAGGTAGGTTTAATTAGGGAGGAGAAAAAAGATGTCTAATGATCCAGCTTTTGATTATATTCATGGTAATGAGGGGTTTAATTCTCATTCTTTGAAGGAAATACTTACGGAAATGGGGTTTAGTGATAATGATTATTTGCATGTAGACGCATCTCATAAAGTAAAAGTGGCAGTTAGTCGTGATAAATCGGGATACTTAATAGAGGACCCTTCTCGCTCTTTTGGGGGGATGGATGCTAATACCGGAAAAGATAATTGTAAAAATATGGCGGAGGATATAAGAACTAATCTCAGAAAAAATGGAGAACAACAGATAGCCTCTGGGTATTTTGGTCGTAATAACGGTGTCTATGCGGCGATGACTTCTTTCGGTGGGGATATGATTGTTACGACAGATCCTCGAGTTATTGTCGCTTTGGAACAGCAGTTTGGGTTTAAAGATGTCGGAATGGGCGTTCCTTTGTCTATTGGTGATGAACAAATTATGGATATGCGTGATGCTGAAAAATGGAGAGCCGTTAAAGCGAATGGTGAGCGTATTGTAAATAGTATTGCAAAAGGGGAGAAAGTGAAGGCTCCTAAAAATATTATTTCTGACATTAGAACTCAACATAAGAAAAATGTTCAGGCGCGTCAAATTATGGAACGGAAAAGAATGATGGGCGTGATTCGATCTTAGTCTTAGATTGTTTGTAAAGTAATATTAAATGAAAATGTCTTCTTTTGAAGGCATTTTTTATGAAATGTTTTGTCAAATGTATAGGTTATAATTTTTGTATCATACTTCAAATCTACTTTGCAATTTGGTAATTTTGCGCGGTGGTATTTAGTGCGTTGATGAATCGTATATTGGTGTAAAAAATAGGGGATAACCTGGGCTTTTTTGTAAAAATTACTTGGTTAAAATTGTGGAAGTGCTATATTAAATCGTGCTTGAAATTTATTATAACAGAGGTTGGTAATGGCTGAATTAACAGAAGAAGAAATTGTTAAAGGTGAACAAGAATATAATGCTGATTCAATTAAGGTATTAAAAGGTTTAGATGCTGTTCGTAAAAGACCGGGAATGTACATCGGTGATACTGATGATGGGTCAGGTTTGCATCATATGATTTATGAAGTCTTGGATAATGCTATTGATGAGGCTTTGGCTGGCTATTGCGATAAAACCGAAGTTATTCTTAACCCGGATGGTTCGGCGACAATTCGTGATAACGGACGAGGTATGCCGGTTGATATTCATAAAGAGGAAGGTGTTTCTGCCGCTGAGGTTATTATGACCGAATTACACTCGGGCGGTAAATTTGATAATAATTCATATAAAGTTTCCGGTGGTTTACATGGCGTAGGCGTTTCGGTTGTTAATGCGCTTTCTACATGGCTGAAATTGAAAATCTGGCGTAATGATCAACAGTATGAGGCTGAATTTGCAAATGGTAATGTTGTTGAACATATTCATGTTACAGGCTCTACTCCGGGAAAACATGGAACGGAAGTTTCTTTTTTACCTTCTCCGGAAACATTTACGCAGACAGAATTCAATTATGATGTTTTGGAACGTTCTATTCGTGAAAAAGCTTTTCTGAACTCAGGGGTTTATTTGAAACTTATTGATAATCGTGGTAATGAGCCGAAAGAAGTTGTTTTTCATTATGAAGGTGGTTTAAAAGCCTTTGTTACTCACTTAAATAAATCTAAAGCTCCTTTGCATGAAAATATTATCAGTTTTTCCGGTGAACAAAACGATATTCAAGTTGATGTGGCTATGCAATGGACCGAAGCGTATAACGAAAGTATGTTGTGCTTTACCAATAATATTCCACAAAAAGATGGTGGTACGCATTTGGCCGGTTTTAGAGGTGCTTTGACACGCACAGTTAATAACTATATTCTTGAAAATGGTTTGCTTAAAAAGGATAAAACCGTTATTACCGGTGATGATATGCGTGAAGGGTTGACTTGCGTTCTCTCTGTTAAAGTTCCAGATCCTAAGTTTTCTTCACAAACTAAAGATAAATTGGTTTCTTCGGAAGTACGCCCTGTTGTTGAAGGGGTTATGGGCGATAAATTAAAAGAATGGTTAGATGAGCATCCTGCTGAAGCTAAAATTATTGTTGGTAAAATCGTTGAGGCGGCAACGGCTCGTGAGGCTGCTCGTAAAGCTCGTGAACTGACCCGTCGTAAAGGTGTGCTTGATATTTCTTCGCTTCCAGGTAAGTTGGCTGATTGTCAGGAAAAAGATCCGGCTTTGTCTGAAGTGTTTATCGTTGAGGGGGACTCCGCAGGCGGTTCTGCTAAACAAGGAAGGGACAGAAAAAATCAGGCTATTATGCCTTTGAGAGGTAAAATCTTAAATGTAGAACGGGCACGTTTTGATAAAATGCTTAATTCCGCTGAAATCGGTACTATTATTACTGCTTTGGGGACGGGAATCGGACGTGATGATTTTAATCCCGATAAATGCCGTTATCACAAAATTGTTATTATGACCGATGCGGATGTTGATGGTGCGCATATTAGAACGCTCTTGCTGACTTTCTTCTATCGTCAGATGCCGGAATTGATTGAACGTGGCTATGTTTATATCGCACAGCCGCCGCTTTATAAAGCTAAACGTGGTAATTCCATTATTTATCTTAAAGATGATAGAGAAATGGAAGATTATTTAATTAATGGCGGTTGTGATGACGCTTATTTGGAAAAAGCTGACGGTGAGAGAATCTTGGGGCAAGATTTGGTGGCTTATGTCGAAAGTACAAAAAAAGCACGCAATCTGGTTTCTATGTTGAGTACAAAAGCACCGGAGCATATTGTTGAACAAATGGCTATCTGCGGTTTGTTTGATAAAGAATTGCAAGCAGATAAGACGCGTTTGCAGGCTGAATTGGATAAGCTGGTTATTCGCTTGGATAATCTGGAGGCTGAATATGACCGCGGGTGGAAGGCTGAGATTTTAGATAATGGTAATATTTCTTTTTATCGTACATTACGCGGTGTTAAAGAAGAACATATTGTCGGCGCTTCTATTTTGGAAAGCGGTGAAGCGCGAATCCTTAATTCTATGAAGGATTTCTTGGCGGAAAACTTTTCTCAGACCTTGAAACTTGTTTCTAAAACAGGTGGCGAAACTGTTATTGCCGGTCCGGTTACTTTGGTTGATGCGGTTATGGCGGCCGGTAAAAAAGGTATTACATTGCAACGCTATAAAGGTTTGGGCGAGATGAACCCTGAACAACTTTGGGAAACGACTCTCGATCCTGAGGCTCGCTCTTTGTTGCAAGTCAAAATTGACCAAATGGAAGAAGCTGATGAGGTCTTTTCTACACTTATGGGGGATGTGGTTGAACCACGTAAAGACTTTATTCAAGAAAATGCACTTAATGTGGTTAATTTGGATATTTAATTACATCTACTTAATCGAGATGAAATTGAGGGGAGCCACTTGGCTTCCCTTTTATGTTTTAGAGAATTGAAAATTGAATTTCATACTAACGATTTATACTTGCTTTATTGAGTTGTGTGGTGAACCAAATCTTTGGGAGAGAATTGTTATTGTTCGGTAATGCAAAATGAATTGATATAAAAAAAGAACCTCTTTTTTGAGAGGTTCTTTAATTTTTAATACATTGAATATTTTATGGCGAAGTAAACCAGTATCCAGACAATCATCATGCAGATAATTGCTAATATTTTACTTTTTTCATATTCTTTGTATGTGTTCCACATTCCTATTATGCATACAATACAATAGGTTATAGTGCCTAGAAATGCAGCGGTATAGAAACATAACCAAGTAAACGCTGCCGGATTCATACTTAATAATGATATGTTATTCCAAACAACTTGTAAAAATCTTGTTTCATAACCAACGGATTGTTTTAAGAATATCATTAGCAGTCTTGTTACAAAACTTGATGCAATTAAGCCCAAAACAGAAAATTTCCAGAAAGCTACGGCCAACGAGTATTGTCCGTAAACGAATTTTCCAAACATTTGTGTATCTCCTTGTTGTCGTTCTTATTCAATTTATAGCGTATTTCGTATTGTTGCGCAAGTCTTTTAGAAGAAGTTTACAATATTCTTGTATTTTTTCAAGCCTAGTTTTTTATGGGTATTGGCTATGTACTCATGCAAATCGTTCCATGTGGTGTTTTCTTCTATATATTGACGTGCTTTTTGGGGAGATTTGGATAATTGTATCTCAATCACTTGCGTTAGCAAATCATACATTGCAGGACTTATTTTTGCAAAATCAATATGGATTAATTTGTTTTCGTCAAAACTAATGGCTTTGTGTTGTAATAGGGTGTTGAATTCTATTAAATCTACAATTTTGTAGGTTTCGGTTGGGAAAATCGGTTTTGCTCGTAGTAATAGGCGGAAAATCCATGTGGTATAAATTTCTTTTAATTCGTCTTCCGTGATGATGCCTTGTTTAACATATTCCGGCATAAATGATATGGATACTGTATCCGCTTTGTTTTCTTCAATAATTGATTTGCAAATACCGGGAGCATTTTGATATTCGCTGCTCGGTCCTAACGAGTGTCCGTTTTCATGACCGATTACGAACAGATGGTCTGCTTCTAAATTATAGTATTTGTGGAAATCTGGATGTAAAAATGCGTTGAGCATTTTTTGTGTTCTTTCCGGATCATGGCTTTGGCGTACTTGGCGATGGTATACATTTCGTCTGCCTCCACCGGTTTTGATGGATAATTTGTCGTTATTCGGGAGGTTTTGTGCTACGGTCATTCCGCCACGACACTGGGCGTAATCTCCGGTTAAGCTCACTAAATCTACATCAACCATGGTTTGTTTAAGTTCTGTATTGGCGTTGACGGTTTGTGTATATTTATTGGCGTGAGGCATTAAACTGCTTAATTGCGGCATTGTGTTTTTAAATTTTAAAAGCAACTCTGTTCCTTTTTTGTTTACAATGCCGACTCGCGCACCAAGCATATCCTTGGCGATTACTTCAATGTGTTTTTCCTTTATCAATTTGGCTAATTCGGGATTTTCTAATACGGTTGAGGTCATCTCATCATCGTAATTTTCTCGGCTTAACGTAAATTCAAGAGGGGTGTCTTGCATCATGGCCCAATGTTTATCTGCAAGCATATCCATGTCTTCATTGTTTTGTAATAAAGCCTGTGCTTGCCATGATAAATATTCTTTGAACAAGGTGTTGCTACAATAGTGCGCGGCAACTTCTAATTCATTGGCCATGGCTGAAAATTCTTCCTTAAAGTATTCGGTATAATCAATCGCTTTTAATTCATCTTTTTCTCTTACGACCATGGTGCGAGCAGATAATATTTTTGCAACTTCTTTATCTTTTCCTGCTGCAAACATGTTCAATAAAATTTGGTGAAATTCGCTGATACTTAAATCTTGCGGATAGAAGTTTTTGCCGGCAGGCGTGGTTAGGTTTTTGAAGATGCTTATCGGCTTTTCATCTATACCGTTTAATCCGCTTACGCCGTTTAGTGAATTGAACATTTTTAATGATAATGCGGCTTGTTCATTGTGTGAGGCCGCTTGTTCAAGGGCTTTTTTTAATGTTATGTTGAGCGGATTATCTTGTTGTAAACTAACATTGTTTAAAATTTTGGCGGCGGCGACTAAATGTTGTAAAGCCTTTTTATCTCCTTCTGTCAGTGCTTGGTATGCTTCTGATTTATCTGACAAGAGGATTATATCCGTCATTTCCTCTGTGGTCATCTTTTTGAGTTCTTCAATGCTGTAATTTAACTCATAGCCATTATATGTTGTCATCTATGTTTATCTCCACTGTTTTGAATTTATAAAATTTCATTTTAGGGTTATTGTAATCGGGATTTAATCCCGCTTGTTGTTTTATGTAACGATAAATGTTGCTTGCTGTTTGTTCTTTTGGGGATTGTTCTATTTCTTGCGGTAATAAAATATGCTCTCTTTGCTCAAAACGAAACATTAATCCATCATCTTGGGTGAGTGGTGTGTGAATTGGAATTTCTTGAAGAGATGTAAGTAAGGATAATTTTTGTATTTTTTCATGGGATGAGAATTTTTGTATGGAATCTGTGATGTTTTGGGTTAATGAACGGTCGTTATTCAATTTACATATTTTTTTTTCTTGTGATGATAGGCATATTGAGGCGTTCTGTAATAAAATGTATTGCGATGAAATAGGGTAGCTTATGGTTGAATATGGTTTTGACGGAATAACGCTTAAAATGATGTCTTTATGGTCTTTTATCAGTCGGTTTAAATTTTCTTTTTCTTGTTCTTGAGTGGTTGTGGTGATGGGGGGAAGTGGGACATATGTATCAAGAAAATTTTGGAGTTCTTGGTTTTGAAATGTGTTGGATGATGTGGTATAATTTATTGTTTTGGGGGAATAATTTTTTGATTGAGTCAGCTCTAATATTTTATCTTCATCAGATGAAACGATAATTTGAGTGGAGTGATTATTGGATTTTATTTCAGGGGCAAATATTTGGGCTAATTTTAACAATAGCGCTGATTCATTTATTTCTGGTGTGAATTTAATCTCTGTGGCTTGTGGGGGAATGTAGGAAAATGCATGCGCTATTGTGCTTAAGTTTTCTCGATTAAGATGTTGTGGAATGAGTATGAACAGTTCTGTTTTTGATGGGGTGGATAAGATTGTTATTGGTTCTGTTTGTGTGTACCACTGTGGTGTTGAGGTTTGGGCTCTATATTCTAACAGACGGCTCTTTGTTTGATTTAAATCAGTTGAAAAGCAAATGAAATTAAGGCATATTACAAAAATGATGCTTATGATTAAAAGGCTACGCTTTATTTTTTTTTGTCGTTCTTTCTTTTTATCTACATATAATAACATCGTGAAAATCTTTCGCTATCATTCTTGGGGGGATAGGGCGCATCTTTTCATATTTTCTTTTGATAGTGTAATAATGGCGTTTTCCAAATCTCTAAGAATGGGTTCATCCAATTCTTTAATCAGAGGTTTCTTTTTTAGAGCCATTTTATAATATTCTCCGCCATTTTCGCATAAGCCCCAATAGCGCACATCTCCGTCTTTATATTGGTTGGCTTGTAAATTTGCTTCTAATTTATCTAGGACTGAAACAATCTTTGCTTCGCGGGTTTCTTTTTCTTCGTATTCTTGGTATAAGTTATATATTTTTTTATTTAGCGGTGCAGGTAACAAATTTTTTAGTTCTTGAATTGCTTGGGCTTCCTTATATTTCTTTTCCTCTTTTATGGACGGGTTGGCTATTTGATTTGCTGCCGTATAATCTCCGACCTTTCCTTCGGCTATGTCGTGTACTAAAGCCATTTCCAACATCTTAGTATAATCTATGTCGCTCTTAAGGTAGGGGGCGACTAACATTACCAAAAAGGAGAGCTTGAAAATATGCATCGCATCATTTTCCGGTGAGCCTTCATATAAAAGCAAATCTCTTTTGACGACACACACTTCTTCTAATGCACGCATAAAATTGATGATTTTATCAATCCTTTTCATAACTCTCCTGTGCTCTTGTTGTTTATGCTTCTTTGGTTTTGGCGTTTTTACCAATAAATTTCTTACCGTTCATATATGGTTGCAATTTGGTTGGTATACGGACGGTATAGTCGACTTGTTGGTGGTTTTCGATAAATGGTACTAAGATACGCGGTGTCGCAATGCCCGTATTGTTTAATGTATGGACGAATTTAACTTTGCCGTCCTTGTTATCTCTGTATCTTAGATTGGTACGACGTGCCTGCCATTCGGTAATGTTTGAACAAGAGTGTGTTTCTCTATAACAATTTTGTGATGGCGTCCAGGCTTCCAAGTCATATTGCCGATATTTCGGGGCTCCCATATCTCCTGTACAAATTTCAAGTACTTGATAAGGTAATTCCAAATCTTGCAATACTTCTTCTGAAATTGCCAACAATGTCTTGTGCCATTTTTCACTTTCTGCAATATCATTTTTGCAGATTACAAATTGCTCGGTTTTTAAAAATTGATGAACGCGAACTAAACCTCTTGTGTCTTTTCCGGCTGCTCCGGCTTCGCGACGGAAACAAGGTGAAAAACCGGCATATAATACGGGAAGGTCATTTTCAGACAATATTTCATCGGCTCTTAAGGAGTTTAAAACTAACTCGGCTGTTCCTGATAAATATAAATCATCTGCCGGCATGTAATAAACTTCGTCTTGTGAGAATGGCAGGTAGCCCATACCATATAAAGGTTTTTGTTTGGATAAGGATGGTACGGTTATTGTGGTGAATCCATGTTCTGTCAATTTATCCAATACCATCATGTGCATTGCTAATTCTAAGCGTGATAATTCATTTTTGATTGCATAAGTTCTGGCGCCAGAAACTTTGGTTATGCGCTCTAATTCCGACCAATCATTTAATTCCATTAGTTCAACATGGTCTTTGGGGGTAAAATCAAATTTTGTTGGCTCACCGATGCGTCTGATTACAACGTTGCCGCTTTCATCCGGCCCTACCGGGGATTCGGGACACGGCAGGTTGGGCATTCGCCACATAATGTTATCATACTTTTTTTGTTCTTCTGCTAACAACTCTTGTTCTTTTTTCAACTCTTCTCCGATTTCTTTGCTTTTAGCAATAATTGCAGGGCGGTTCTCGTTGGATGCGGATTTTATTGAGTTGCTTAGCTTATTTTTCTCTTCTGCCAAGGTTTGGGTTGATGTCTTTAGTTTGTTAACATCTCTGTGTAAGGCGATTAAGCCGTCTATGTCTATTTGTTCTTTTGTGTAGCCTTTTTTGGCTAGGCCTTCTTTTACCGTTTCCAGATTTTCTATGATAAATTTTATATCCAACATCTTTGTGTTTCCTTTTTACATGAATTATTGCAAAAATCTGAGAATAAATTATCAAGATTTAAAATTAAAAACAATAGAAAATTGAAAGGCAGGCACAAAATGGTACAAATTGGAATATGGTTATAAAGTGGAATTTAATAGATTTAGTCTTGGTATAAGTTATGTGATATTGAATTAGTGGTTGAGAGGGATGTTAAAATGTTGTTAGAGTTTGAGAGATGTCTTGTTGATTGGTGAGAATTTTTATTAAAAGAGCTCACAACGGAGCTCTTTTAATCGTTTGTATTATTCTTGTTTATGATGTTTTCTCGTGCTTTGCGGGCTTTTTCTGCGAGAGTTTCTTGGGGATCGGTTGACTGCTTTTGTTGTTCTTCTTGCGGAACTGTTGCTTTTTTTTTTAATGCCGCTGCGTAGGCATTGACAATCTCATTTTCTGCTTCCGGATTTTCGTTGTATTTCATTTCGCATACATATAAAGTTTTTATGTTTTTTATCTTTTGAATTGATTCCGGTTGCAAGCCCTCAATTAGGATTATGTCTTTTTTGCTCCGCATAATCTCTATTAGTTTTTCTTTTTCATTTAGCATAAATGTCGGATTTATTGGCTTTCCTTCTCCGGCATAGATGAGAACCATAATTTCGCCGGCATCGTTTTCCATTAGCTCGTAAACATTTTTCGGGTCTTGTTTTAGTGTGTTGTTTGTTTCAATTTCTGTCATTTTGTTGTCCTTTAGTGTAGCTTTAGGTTAAGATTATAACAGAACTTCTTAAAAATCTGTTACATATTTTATTTTTTATGATGTATTTTTTGTTTGCATTATAAAAAAATATATGTTATAGGGCACTACATTGTTTAATTTTTTTATACAGAGAAAAGAGGTGATTTAAGTGGTTCAAGTTACTGTTATCGGTAATGACGTGGCACAGTCTTTGAAAATATTGAAGAAAAAAATGCAACGCGAAGGTATCTTTCGTGAAATGAAATTAAGACGTTGTCATGAGAAAAATTCTGAGAAGAAGGCTCGTCGTCAAGCTGAAGCTATTCGCAGAGCCAGAAAACAGTTGCGTAAGCGCTTAGATACGGAAGGTTTCTAATTTTACTGTTTTATTTAATGGGAATCCTCTTTGAGGATTCCCTTTTTTGTTGGAATGTCGGCAGGAGGTGTTTATGTTGTTTGAAAAAGCTCAGGGTTTATTGAATGCTGAATACGAAACTTATTATCAGGATGCTTCTGAACATGCTCGAAAGGTTATGAATGAGAAAAAAATTCATTCTTATCAGGTTTTGGGAGTTGGAAATTATTTGCTAAAGCATGAAGAGGTCTTTCATAATTGTTCATTGCCTGAGTTGCAAAAATTGAAAGCAACTTTGTTATTGCATGACCTTGGGCGATTTTATGAAGTCTTTTTGCATGAAGACGGTGGAAGAGTCGATCATGGTGTGTATGGGGCTAATTTGTTGGAACAAAATACATCTTTTAACGATGTTGAGGTTATTCTTCCTATTCGACATCACGGACATTTAATCGAACGTCTTTGGGAAGATAGGGATTATTCCAATTTGTCCGAAAAGGAACGCAGAAAAATTCAAATAATCATTTATTTGGTTAGAGATGCTGATAAAATAGCTAATTTTTATCTCTTGTCTAGACATTTTCAAGAAATGGAAAATTTGTTTTTTCTAAAGTCATTGTTAGATTATCAAACTAAAATTCCTAGTCCTCTGGTTTGGGAGGCTTTTATGAAACATTCTGCCGTGGATGTAAAAAATGTTAAAAGTTTTGCAGATCAGGCAATTATGTATATGGCTTGCGTGTTTGATTTGGCGTACGAATCTTCTTTTGTATTGTTGAATAAGTTAAATATTTTGCAGAAGTTGTTTGATTGTTTTAAAAAATTTTGGGCGGATGATTATGCGCAGATTTGCAAGCATGAATTATGGACGTATTGTGAGGCGCGTTTAAGGGGAGATAAAAAGTTTTTCGATTTTTAAGAGGATTTTAAGGCTTTTGTTGTATCCTTATAATATATTAGCTATATGTTTTGAGGGTAAAATGAAACGTTTTAGTCTTTTTTTTGCGGGAATGTCGTTTGTTGCATGTCCTGTATCTGCTGAATATCTTGCTACGCCTCACTTGGGAGATGATGCGGCTTATAATGTAAAAGCTATTTCTGAAGATGAGTATAATCAGAATGTTTCTGGAAGTGTCTATAAAGTTTATGAGGTTTCTGGGAATGATGCACTTGTTCCTCAGTATTATCAATATGAAGTTAATGAGGATAAAACATATAATGAAACTGTTTCTCAAATAGGCCAAGGGAGCGGAGATGGTGAGAATCCTGATGTAGACGCAGGTGTCGGACTTAATAATACCGGGGATATTTCTGGTATTTCCGGAACTTTATATAAAGATAATAAATATAGTTATGATTTTACAGGAACTGATGTTGATACTTATGTTCGTGGTGGTGCTGTCTATAATGGCGGGGTTATTGGACAAAAAGATGGTAACGGACAGTTTACGGGTGTGTCTATTGAGGCAGATTTTATCGGTAATTCTTTAAAAACTCAGACGCAGACGGAAGGTTTATTACGAGCTCAAGGTGGTGCTTTGGCTAATCAGGGGGAAATTGGTAATATCCAGGGTGATTTTATTCAAAATAGTGCGGATGGTAGATATGCTTGGGGCGGCGCTCTTTATAATGATAAAATTGCTTCAATCGGGAATATTTATGGGGATTTTGTTGGAAATTTTGTCGGTGGTGAAAGCTCAGGCGGCGGGGCTATAATTAATGAAGGTTCAATAAATAACTTGCAAAGCGATTTTATTGCTAATCATGTTGATACATCCAGTTATGCTGCAGGGGGGGCTATACATAATAATGATCAGGGATATATTGCTGAAATTAATGGCAATTTTATAGATAATTATGCTCAAGGTGCAGAACAGGCTTATGGCGGAGCTATTGATAATTTGTCGGGGACAATCGGGGATATTAACGGCGATTTTAATAATAATCATGCTGTTTCTGATGAGGTCGGTCGTTATAATGGAGCTTTTGGCGGCGCTATTTCTAATCAAGAAGGTGCTTTGAGTAATCTTAATGGTAATTTTTACGGAAATTTTGTTTCTTCACAAATTTATGCTCAGGGGGGGGCTATTTTTAATTCATCAGGTTCTATTGACAATATTCGTGGAGATTTTATTCAGAATCAGGCAAATTCAGATAACGCAAGTGCTTATGGTGGGGCTATTTATAATGAAACGGCTGTTATTAAGAGTATTAATGGTGATTTTTCCGAAAATACGGCTTCGGCTAAGTTGGAAGCATTGGGTGGCGCTATTTATAGTATGAATGGTACTGATAGTGGGAATAGTCTTAATATTGTTAATTCTAATTTTTATAATAATACTGCTGTATCTGCTGATGAAAAGGCTAAGGGAGGGGCTATTTATGCGGACAATCTGACTATTACCGCTCAGGGAAATGATAGCATCTTTCGCGGAAATAAAGCTGATAATAAGAGCAATGCCATTTATATGGATGGTTCCGTAAATAAAGATGCAGCTATCTTGAATTTGGTAACTAAAGAAAACGGTGATATTGTTTTTGATGATGCCATAGATGGAAATAATTATGATGTCAATCTTTCCGGCGATGGCTCCGGTGAAGTAATCTTTAATAATATGGTCGATAATGTTAATAATTTTAATCTCTCCGGTCTGTCTGCTTTTCATTTAGGTAAAGATGCTCAAGTTAATATGTCGAATTATGTGGCGAATAATGATGGTGGTACACCCATTTTGACATTAGATGTTGAGGTGGATAAAACGGCTAACGCTATTAATAATGGTCTTTTGAATATTAGCGGAGATGTTTCCGGTACGACTAATGTTATTGTTAATTCGCTAAATCAAAATATACTTGATGATATTACAGATGCTAAGACAATTTTTGTGCAGGCTCCTAATGATGATTTAGCTACCGAATCGAAATTTAATGTTAGCCGTGTTATTGGTAGTCCGTATATGTGGGATTCTATTCGTAATTATGGTGGTGAAACTGAAGGAAGTAATTGGTATTTAGTCGTTCGCGATAATAGCGGTGGTGATGATGGTAGCAGTGGTAATGAATCGTCTGGTGATGTGGTGTATGCTCCGGAAATTCCTGCTTATGTTGGTATGCAGTCGGCCGTGATTGAGCAAAATAGAGGTATCGGACGGAAAATTGCTTCGGGTTTGCGAGCTGAGCAGAATAAAGGTTGTTGTGATCGGAAATTTCAGCATAAATATAATATGTGGATTGATGCTGATTATGATAATGCAGAGCTTGATGCTCCTACTCATATGGATGCAAGTATTCAAGGCGTAACGGCTGGTGTTGATTTCAAAACAAATAAGTATAGTCGCTTAGGGGCGTTTGCGGCATATCGTCAGGGGGATTATGATTTGTCAGGTAAAGGGAAATATGCTGCTGATTCAGGCTCTTCTTTGGATATAGATAGTTATTTGGGTGGTTTATATTATCACTACGGACGTTATAATTGGGCAGTCTTGGCTACGGTGTTTGCTGGTACTCAAGATGTTAATATGGAAACAGATGACGGTGTGGCTTTTGCGAATACTGATGCTATGCAATATGGAGCTAGTCTTGAAGTAGCTAAAAAGTTTTATCTGCCTTATGCTTGGATTGTTGAACCTAGTGCCGGTTTGTATTATTCCGCTCTTGATTTAGACGGCTTTAGGGATAATATGGGGAAACAGGTTGATTTTGATTTGATGCATTATATTGAGGCTGAATTGGGCTTGAGGTTTGAACATCTCTTTTGTTTGAATGGAGGGACCGCTAAAGTTTATGCTAAACCTTCTATTATTCAAACTTATGCAAGTGGCGATTCTGTTAATATCAGCGGACTGGATGCTATTTCTACTTACGATAATCAATTGTTGGGGAGAATGGAACTGGGGGCTAAATTTGGTTTGTCACGCTCTTTGTCTGCATATGCTTCGGCTAATTATACATTTGGGAGCGACTACTCCGGATATGGTATTGATGCGGGCTTGAATTATGCTTGGTAGCCGGTTTTTGCTTGTTTTATGACAATAAAAAACCCGCATTTCTGCGGGCTTTTTATTGGTCTTGTTTATTAAGATATTTTCTCAACTTGACCGAATTCCAAATCTACCGGTGTGTATCTACCGAAAATGGAAACAGATACTTTGACACGGGATTTTTCGTTGTCAACTTCTTCTACAACGCCTACAAATGATGCAAATGGCCCATCTGTTACTCTGACTTGTTCGCCGACTTCAAAGTAAATTTCAGTCGATGGACGCTCAACACCTTCTTCAATTTGTGTCATGATGCGCTTAACTTCTGCCTCACTAATGGCTTGAGGCTTATTGTGGCTACCTAAAAAACCGCTTACACGAGGTGTGTCTTTTACAATGTGCCATGCATCATCACTCATTTCCATTTTTACTAAAATGTATCCGGGGAAAAATTTGTGTTCAGCATTTACTTTTGTTCCTTTTCGAACTTCAACGACTTGTTCGGTTGGAACTAAAACCTCTAAAATTCTGTCATCCATTTTTTTTAAAACGGCTTGTTCTCTGATTGATTCAGCTACTTTCTTTTCTGAACCGGAATATACGTTTACAACATACCAGCGCGCTGTCATCGAAAACTCCTAATATTTGAAGATTAAACGAACTATTGCGGCAAATATCATGTCTACGAAAAAGAAAAATGCTGATGCAATTGCAACGATTATCAGTACCATAATCGTAGCGCGCATTACTTCCTTTTTAGAAGGCCAAGTAACCTTTTTTACTTCTTGTTTAACTTGTCTCAAAAATTGTACCGGACTTGTATTTCCCATAGCTCTACCATTTCTATTACATTGATAAAATTTAGCAGGATGTTATTGGCATTTTTTTTGAGTTGCAATAAATTTATACAGCCCTAATTGCTGAACATCCTAACAGATGTGCAAAACATATTAAAGTTTTTTTTAGATGTCAATAAATATATTGATTGTTTACGCAGGTAATCTCTTGGAGAGATGTAGCTTGTTATTTGAGTAGGAAAAAGACGTTTTAATATACTTTTATCTTGTATGGTAGAATATATAGGACAATACATGGGCAAGGTTGATTATGAAATTATTTATTTTAGGCAAAATTTCATAATGCTTTTGAGTTTTAATGATGTTGTTTAACTATTTAAATTAGAGATTATGGAGAAAAAAGGTCCTGTAAAAACAGATTATTTGAATCTTTCAGCTTTGCTTAAGGCTGAGAAAAATGTCTATTTAGCTGAATAATTAGCCCTTCAAAGAGCAAATGCTGGAAGTTCAGGATTTACAACGGAAAGTTATGTACTTGAGATTATTAAGATGAGACACTGCAAAGAACCTAAAGGACTATCCGTGGAAGATGTTACTAGAAAACATTTTCACGGTGATTATTAAGAATATCTCTAGTTCAAGTGCTAAAAAAACCGCCCTTTCGGACGGTTTTTTTATTGGCAGGGGATATAGGACAATCCACGGACTACTATCTTATAAAAATCATTGCCATTTTATGAAAGCTTCAACATAATATATGTTGAAGAACGTCGCCTAAAACAAATCTCAATAAGCGACAAATAGAAAAAAATTATCTATTCTGCAAAACTTTTAATTCCTTAAATCCCAAATAAAAAAATCCGCCCATATAAAAATACGGAACGGAATTTTTTTTAAGATTTTTTTAGCAAATTTTTTATCTCTTTAATGTCCTCTGAAATCTCGTCTAATTTTCTAGGCGCTTTCGGAATAGGCGCATTTCCAGTTGCTGACATCATTTTTACCAGATAGCAAAGACAAATGAAGATAACTACGAACATTCCTATAATACTTAATGTTTCGGAATGAGCTCGTAAGTCGGCTATGACAAAAGTAATAAATTCTTTTTCAGACATCATAATTTTAAATTTTAAGTGATACAATAATTTTATTTAATGACTTATAAATAGCACTTTTCTATTAAATATCAAGTAAATTATTCATCATGATTTAGCTGCTTATTTCAAACATCCCAAAACAAAATATAATTTCATCTAATTAACCACTTGTAAAATAAAGGATTTTATTTTGAGTAGTCCGTGTAACAAGCGGGAAACAGCCTCATTTGATACATCTCACACGGACTCGATTAAATTATTGATTTAAAAAGAAAAAAGACGCCTTTCAGCGTCTTCATCTTGAGTGGCAGGGGCAGTAAGATTCGAACTCACGACACTCGGTTTTGGAGACCGATGCTCTACCAACTGAGCTATACCCCTATGTAAACACAGCTATTTTGTTTACTTCAACTTTGATACACGTTTAGAAACAATAAATCAAGTCTTTTTTAGAGCTGTCAATAAATAATTTTTTATTGAGTGCCAGCTGTGTTGTTTTTATTTAGTTTTTGCGTAATTCTGCTACAGAACTCCACATCTTTTCTAGATTGTAAAATTCTCTTACTTCTGGGCAGAAAATGTGTACGATGACGTCAAAAGCATCAATCAATACCCAGTTTGCTTTTTCTTCGCCTTCAGAAGAACATGTGTAGCCGTTTTGTTTTAGTTCATATTTCAATTTGTCTGCAAGAGATGCAACATGACGATTGGAGGTACCGCTGGCGATAACCATGTAATTGGCAATAGAGGTTTTTCCTTTTAAATCTATTGTTACAATGTCATTTGCTTTGTTATCGTCTAAGACTTTTTGAACTAAATTCAGTAATTTGGTGTCTTCTGTTGTCATTTGTTTATCCTTTTAATCTAACGGAGACCAGCTTTTTTTAGGAGCGGTTTCTGTTTCTTGAATTTTTAATTCAGCGTCTTCTTCTTGTTTGTGTTTTCTCATCGGAACGTATTGAGCAATTTCACGTAAACAATCTGTAGTGTTCATGTTAGCAATAGCGGAAATTGCAAATACGGGAGATTTGGTAACTTTCTTAAGTGATGAAAGTTTTTTCTTTATTTCATCAGCGGTGAGCGAATCGATTTTATTCAATGCGACAACTTCTGGTTTTTCTGTTAGTTTTCTTTCATATAGCTCTAATTCTTTGCGAATCGTTTTGTAATCCTGAACAATGTTTTCAGAAGTTGCATCTATCAAATGTAGAAAAACTGAACATCTTTCTACGTGTTTTAAAAAACGGTCGCCCAATCCGATGCCTTCATGAGCTCCTTCTATTAAGCCGGGTATGTCGGCTAGTACCAATTCTTTTTCATCAACCCAAGCGACTCCGAGATTGGGGTGTAAGGTAGTAAACGGATAGTCCGCAATCTTGGGGCGTGCTTTGGTGACAGCGGTTAGAAAGGTCGATTTTCCGGCATTCGGTAAACCAATCAAACCTACATCGGCTATGATTTTTAATCGCAGCCATACCCACATCTCTTCTCCCGGCCAACCCGGTTCGGCATAACGAGGTGCTTGATTGGTTGATGTCTTAAATCTGGTATTGCCACGACCTCCATCCCCTCCTTTGGCTGCCATATAAATTTGTCCGGGTTCGACCATATCGGCTAAAATGGTTTCTCCATCGTTGGCAACAATTTCTGTCCCGACCGGAACTTTAATGATTAAATCTTCGCCTTTGGCGCCACTCATTTCTGAGCCCATGCCGTGTTGTCCGTTTTGAGCTTTGAAATGTTGTTGGTAACGAAAGTCAATCAGCGTATTTAAATTCTCTACAGCTACAAAATATACGCTGCCGCCTTTGCCGCCGTCGCCGCCGTTTGGCCCGCCAAATTCAATATACTTCTCTCGACGGAATGATACGCAGCCTCTGCCTCCATCTCCAGATTTTAAGTATATTTTTGCTTGATCTAAGAATTTCATTTTATTGTTCCATTGGTTAGAGCTTCTTGTGCATAGTATATGCTACTTTTTTGAAAAATAAAGGGGATGTTTGCCATCCCCGTTATCTTTTTTATTTTTGTTGATTTATTCTGCAGGGACAACAGATACATATGTTCTGTCGTTTGCTTTGGTCTTAAATTCAACTTTTCCTTCGGTAGTTGCAAAGATTGTGTGATCTTTTCCCATGCCTACATTTTCACCCGGATGGAATTTTGTTCCACGTTGACGAATGATGATGTTGCCGGAGATTACAGATTCACCACCGAATTTCTTTACACCCAAACGACGTCCGATAGAATCGCGTCCGTTTGATGAGCTACCGCCTGATTTCTTATGTGCCATTTTTTTAATCTCCTAGTTGCTTATTTACACAAATCGGTAATTTTTACGATTGTGATATTTTGTCTGTGACCATTCTTACGACGATAGTTTTGTCTTCTCTTTTTCTTGAAAACAATTACTTTGGCGTCTTTGGCTTGTTTTATAATGGTGCCTTTTACGCTTGCTCCGGCAACTAATGGCGTGCCGATGGTATCGTTCATAGCCAATACTTCATTAAATATTACTTCACTTCCGGCTTCGCCAGCAATCTTTTCAATCTTGATAACATCATTTGATGCTACTTTATATTGCTTGCCGCCTGTCTTAATTACTGCATACATTTTAAATCACCTGTTTTTCGAAATTTAAACATAACTTTTTTGTGCACTATACATAACTTTTTAAAGGTGTCAATAGGAATCTGATGTCAAATTTAAATTAATTTTATTTTGGGAGGCAGATTGGCTCTTTAATAGCCTGAAAAGTCGGGGATGGATGAAAATTCCGCGCCATATCCCTTTTTTCTCTTTTTGAGCTGTGGCTTGCTCGCTCTGGTAGTTGCTTTCTAAGTATACGATGGCTTGACCGCTTTTTATCATTTCCGCATTTATGTCTTGACCGTCAGCATAACAGGTGCAAAGTTCTCGGTCGTATTTGTCCTTTTTATGTATGTGGCATTTGATTTCTTTATTCTTAATTAAGTCTTGCAAATATTGAGCCGATTGTTTTCCGCATGGATATAATCTACCTTTTTCATTCTTGCAAAATTGTTCGTATTCCGGCGCGTCTATCCCCATTAAACGTATGCGCTTTTTCCCGATTTCTAAACTGTCACCGTCAACGACTATAACTTCTTTGGGACTCTTTGGGGTAATCCAATTTTGTTCTTGCGCGTAAATATAATTTGCTGAAAAGATGCTTAAACAGCTGCTTATTATAAATATTTGTTGCCAAGATGTGTATATTTTTGACAATTTTCTTCCCATTGACGCACTTTCAATATAACTTCTTCATTAATAGAGTACTGTTAATTTGTTTAAAGGTTAGTTAGCGTGCGGAAGAAAATGTTTTTGAGGCTGTTGTGTACAGTTGCTACATTGGCTCTTGTTTCTTGTTCTCAGTCTTCGTCATGGTGGAATGATGGAGAGTATGAGTATGTTTCTGAACCTCAAGATGATGTGTTTAACGGGCAAAATATGACCGCTAGTGATGCCGGCGTTTATTTAAATAGTCCCGATAATGCTGCTAAAGTGTATAATAAACGCGTGCCGCCGCTTAATTCTTTAGTTGTTTGCCGTGATAAACAATGCGCTCCGGCTGAGCTGATGATGTCGAGAGAATATATATTTAATTCGTTGGCTCATCTGGTGGATAATAATTTGGATGCTACGGCACTTCTTTGTGAGGCTAATCCTCAGGCACATGTTTGTACGAATCCATATTTGACCGTGCCGGCAAAAGTCGGCGTTACGCCAGCTTATGTCTTTTTTGATGGAGTGAAAATTGTTGATGCCTCTATTGTTAAAGGAAAAACAGCTCTCAATTTGGCTTTAGGTTATAATCTAAGCTATAACGGACAAACTCCTACGGTTTGTAAACCTGATACTTCAATGTTGTATGTTAAGAGTAATAATGATGTTGTTCTTAACGGTAATGGCTTTAAATGCGATATGACAAGTGTCGGTACGACGACTATTCGGGTTATGTTTGATGTCGATTATATTGATCTAGATTATGGATATATCGGCGGTTATTATTCTATTGGTCTTTCCGGTCCGGCTAACGGCGGTGGTTCCGGTTATGGCTTGATTCGTTTGCCTAAAGATGCTCACCCGCTTAATCCGGAATTGATGAAACCTGAAGAAAATGAAAAGGATATGTCTTCTTCTGAAAAGGAAATTGTTAAACCTGAGGTTAATGCCGAGGCTCTGAAAAATGTTCCTAGTGAAGATGAAGGGGAGAAAATAACAGAAAATAAAAAAGAAACTTCAATTTCTGAAAGTGCGAAAGCTCCAAACGAAACAACTAAACGTGAGAAATTGAAACTTCCTGATGATATGAAAAAGGAAACGACTGCTGAAACTCAAAAGTTGCCTTCTAGATCGTTTGAAAATAAGGATGAACAACAATATATTAATTCAGCTCAGCCGATTAGAATTACGCCTGATACGGTAGTTAAATCCGACCGAGTTATTCTAAAGCCCGAACAGCCACAGGAAATTCGACCTTTTGAAGTGAATAGTGAAGAATATGAACCTAAATTTGAAGAAATTTATGTGGATGATTTGGACGAGTATATAAAATAGTTTTTAAGGATTATGTTGTATTCTTATAAAGCTTCAAATGGATGTTTGGAGCTTTTTTATGGTTTTTAGACAATAGAAATTAGATTGAGGACTGATAATAATGGATAAAAAATTTGTAATCTCATTGATTGGTGCGCCGGCTTCGGGTAAAGGATATATTGCTTCTTCTTTAATCGAAGTCTTAACGCAAAGATATGGTTTTTCACTGGGGGATATCTTGTCTATTTCCGTGGGTGCGATGATACGTCAGGAAATTAAAGCTCAATCCGATTTAGGTAAAAAATTGGCAGCAAATATGAAAGAAGGAGGGCTTGCTCCTGATGCGATTGTTAATGAAATGTTGACGGATTTGTTGGAAAGCGTAAAAGCTAAAATCTTAATTCTAGATGGTTATCCACGCACTGTGGCTCAGGTGAAAGAATTTGATAAATTGGTTGCTAAATACAATTGTGCCGTTATTTTTAGAGATACACCCGTGAATCTGATTTTGGAACGAGTAAAAAATCGTCGTATTTGTGAAAAGTGCGGAATGGCTCATGAGGTCAGCGATGGGCAGTGTTCATGCGGCGGACGTTTGATTAAACGCAAAGATGATGAAGTTTTGCCAGAGAGATTGGCTGAATATGAACAGATGACAAAGCCGGCCGTGTTGGAATTAAAAGAAGAAAATAAGAATTTTTATTGGTATGAAGGAACGGCGGAAGGTAAAGATATTGCTCGCGACTTTTTGAAAGCTAATGAGCAATATTTGAGGTAATTTTATTTTTGCTAAAAAAAAGGGGCTTTAATTAGTCCCCTTTTTTGATTGTATTTTGAAAACCACGCGTTAGACGCGTGGTTCAGTAAAGCTTATAGCGATGAGTTTGACATAACGCTCCATAAGGTTAAAATATTGCGGTCTGCCAAGACGCAATATAACCTTATGGAGATCATTTATGAAAAATGA
>CASFTO010000010.1 GCA_949297665.1 uncultured Alphaproteobacteria bacterium
CATCGGGGCGATACTTCCAATTTTGATAAAGCGCCATATCGCGGTTTCCGACCACGATTTTCTCACAATCGGATATCTCAAGCTGTTCGGGCAACGGATTAACCCCTTGTATATAAACGGCCCCACCTTCTGCAAGTATCAATTTCCGCAATTTAGTTCCGTCGCAACAACTATCTTCGCCAAAATTCACAACCGGACACTTCGGAGCCTCAATAACTGGCGGCAAGGTAACCGGCGGAGTATAATCATCGGAATCAGGATCTGTCGACCACCCCAAATAAAGAACCTTATCGGTTTTACAAATCAATTTATCATAGGAAGAAAAATCCATACCGAACAAATTTCCCTCATCGGTTTTAAACACAATACTGCGTTGCGGCGCGGAAGCCAAATAAAAAGCAAACTTTTCATTTTCCGCCTCATTAAATTTAGTTTCAAAACCGGAGGAACGTGCTAATTCTCGACCTAATTCGACAATTTCCGTCGACTGTTCACGCCCGACAAAAGTAGCAAGAACGACATCTTTGAACTGCGCCTGCTCGGCTTTAGGAAGCTCGGCAATACATAAGAGCATATCTCTAATATTGCGTGCATAATTAGTAGAGCGTAACACATCCATACAAACTTGCGGTGTAATCTTCTCTTTTGGAAGGCGCATTTTTTTATCGGAAGAGAGCCTGCCTTTTTTATAAGGCATTAAAATATTTTCAACAGCAAGCGCGCTTTTATAATCTGAAATATCGACAAACATCATAACCTCCTATCGCCCCCAAAGAATTTTCATATTGCGCCACATATTTTTCAAACCGTTATTTTGCTGGATTTTCAAGTTTTCGATTTCCTTCCAATCACCATCGGACATTTTATCGGCAAAAAAGATTTTCATATCTTCTTTTACAAAAAGCCCCATATCGCTATTTTCGTATTGTTCTTGATTTTTAAAGATAATCGCCAGCGTATTATCGAGTTTGCAATTCACCAAACGAACACGACTGCAAGGAGAAAAATCAAGAACTTTTGGTGTATTATAAGCCTCAATCAACCGCACCTTTGCACCGTCGGCAAAACGTAAATTGGGTTGATTTTGCAAATTACAATCAAATAAATCCAAGACCGCACAACGTGAAAAATCAAGATTAGCCGGAAGATAGTCCATTGTATGCAAAGTAACCTCTGCCCCATCGGCAAAACGTAAATTGGGCTGATTTTTCAAATCACTCTCACACAAAATAACCCTAGAGCAACGAGAAAAATCAATATTTTTCGGTAGATTTTGCGTCGTATCCAAATCCACATCTGCGCCGTCACGAAAGGACAATTCTTGCTGTCCGCTCAAATCACATCCGCTCAAATTAATCTTAATACACTTAGAAAAATCAAGATTTGGCGGTAAATTTTTAGCATCTCTCAAAATCACAACCGCGCCGTCGCGAAAATGTACGCCGGAAACATCTTTTAAATCGCTCCGCATCAGATTAACATAACCAAACCGCGACAAATCCAAATCAGCAGAAGGTTTCATACGTCGCATATCAATCCCCAAGCCGTTTTCGGAAAAAGTCCAATTTTCAACCATAGGGAGCATATCCGATTTAACCACAAAATATTGACACATTGACACATCAAGTTTTTCGGGCAGATGAGATACGTTATTCGCATAAACGACAGCATCGGGATGAAACGTCAGCGCATTAACCCCCTCAAAATCACAATCTGTAAAATACACTCTTTCCGCCTTCGGAAGCCGTAACTGATGAGGAAACAATTTTTTTTGAAAAGCCGAAAATTCATCATCCGTACATTCAAAACACTCAAAGCGTTTCATCTCATCGACGGTTAAATCCAAAATACGATTGCGATAACCTCTCCCCCCCTTTGCATCAGAAAGTAGAAATTCACCGTCTTTCGGTTTCAAGACATCCGCCAGCTCTGTATCATAGCCGGAAACATGTGCCAATTCTCTGCCTAATTCAATAATTTTCTCAGGTTGTTCACGCCCGACGAACACCGCCAAGACGATCTCTTTAAATTGCGCCTGTTTTATTTCCGGCAACCCTTCAATACACTCGAGCATATGTTTAATATTAACGGGATTATTGGTGGATTTAAGGATTTGCATACAAACTTGCGGAGTAATCGTTTCTTTAGGAAGGCGAGATTTTTTATCCGAAGCCACCCGACCTTTTTTATAGGGCATAAGGATATTCTCAACTCCGATTGTCCCCTTAAAATTTTCAATATCAACAAACATATAATCTCCTTAGCGCGCTAAAAGATTTCCCCCCCACCGTAAAAAGCAGATAAATCGTCTAAATAGATAAATTACCGGCCGGAACCTAATAAAAGTATAACAAAACAGAAAATAAACGTCAAATACAAACAACAGCAGTCACGAAAAAACAATAAGAAACAACGATATTTTCACATCAAGAAGAAAGAAGTGCGCGCCATATTCTCCATTGCCTAAAGAAAGCGGCAAATAACGACAATAAGAGGAGGATTTTTTTGTCAAAAAAAGGACTTGCAAATAAAAATGAAACGTGATAAACTCGGCGCGTTAAAATAAATTTATGTCTGATTTAAATTTTTGTAGTTTATGAAAATTATTAGGATTAATCCTCAGGCAGTTACCAACACCGAGGAGAAATTAGTTCGTGTATTAAGTTATGCCAACGGAGCGTATGCGTTACAGTACATTAATCATCGCAACGAAAGTCTATTGGATTTGTTTGCCCCCGACGGTCAGCTCATCAAGCACCGCACCCTTGCAGAAAGTGCCTATGTATTCAAAAGTGGAAATTACATATTGCTATATCCGCCGACCAACAATATGGCACAAGCAGGCAATTATCGGTATCGTCGAGAATATATGATGTACTCGCGCAAAGGGAATTTGATATTTGACGACATTGATTATTTCACGCCGTTAGAAGATGACTGGTGTGTTTTATGTCAAAACGGGAAGAAGAATTTGTACAACAACAAAGGCCTTCTGCTTGACCATGGTCATGATGTGGACTTTATCAAATTCAGTGGCGGCTATGTTCGTGTAACCAAGAAAGCGACATCGTCCAAAGCCAAGAAAGCAGGTAAGCCACAGCCGTGCGACGAGCAAATTTACGAGTGGACGATATGCGACGACCAAGGTCAGGTCAAATACAAAGTAAGCAACGGTATTGCCGTATTCGGCGGATATTTCAGCATTGTGATCCACGACGACGGCCGACTGTACTATCATTATCCGAACGGGCGTATCGGTGCGGAAACAACTTTATACAGCGGGTGTCGTAAAAACATAGCCTGTCTTGTGAACTTAAGCGAAACGAAGAAATCCGGAAGCGAGGAGAATGAAACGGTAGTAAATTATCGTCGCGGTTATCATGAAAAAGATAACATCAATTTACCGTACCAAGTATATCATGCGACGGATGTATCCGAATTCAACAACGGCAACTTCAGTTGCGTAATAGGCGAGCATCTGTGTTTCTTCAAAGAAAACAGTATTGAACCGCTGTTAAGTTTTGCATCAGACTCCAAGATATACTTTACGCCGGACGGCAAATATTGGAATGAAACGGAACGCAAACTTTACACACCGACCGGCGAGGTTGAACAAGAGAATGTAGACGGCATCATCGACTACGGAGACTTTTACGTTGTAGAAAGCTACGGTAAGCAGACGCTGTATAATTTGGAAGGCAAGCGGATAACGGAAAACGTACAGATATTGCAAAAAGTAAACAGTCTGTTATTGCTCCGTCAGAAGAACAATAAAATCATCCTGATGCATCAAAGCGGCAGAATAATATTAAATTCGCTAAAGCCCAAAGACATCAGTATTGAGAAGACGGCATTTTGAATTCGCAGTATCAACGAAGACTAATATGTTATCCCCTAATCTGATTAAGAAAGCGGATTTTGCATTTTCCGTAGCAACACGGAGCAAGAAGCGTCAAACACGAACTACCCCGAACACCGGCAACAAGCCGGTGTTTTTTTGAGCATCCCCGTAAGCCCGCCGGATATTTGTTGTGGAGTTATCGCAAAAAGTCGTTGTTTTAAGTAGAAAAATGAATTAGCTTGACGACAAGATTATAAACCTTCAATTATTTAAAACAGATAAGAGTTATAAGATGCCGGAAATATCGATAATCATCCCCTGCTACAATGTAGAGAAATATTTACGCCGTTGTCTAGATTCGGTAATTGGACAAAGTTTTGCGGATTTTGAAGCGATATGTGTCAATGACGGCTCCGAAGACAAGACACCGACGATATTGGAAGAATATGCTGCCAAAGACAACCGAATAAGAGTGATATCGCAAGAAAATCAAGGTTTATCAATGGCGCGCAACAACGGGAAGGCATTAGCACAAGGAAAATTCATATATTTTCTGGATTCAGATGATTTCATCCATCCTCAATGTTTAGAGATAGCACATGCCATAGCGGAGAAATATGAAGTGGATTTAGTAAGTTTTGGTATTGCAGCCAATGGGCCGATAAGCCAGCAGCAAAAAAAATATAATACAGAGGACATTCAAGTTTTCATAACAACCAATCCCTTTTTTCAAGCAATTTCAAAAGTCAAAAAACACAAGATATTCTGCCAAGTATGGACAAAGTTATTCCGCAAAGATATATTAGAAAACATTCAATTTATTCCCCATATATATTATGAAGATTATCCGTATGTGTTTGGCGTTCTTGCGCAAAATCCCAAAACAGCCATTATTTCACCTCAGCTTTATTTTTATATGGACAACGACACATCCATAACTCATCAGATAACCACCCCCAAGCATATACAAGACTACCATGCAGGCATAAATTTTTTGTATAACATCTATAAGAATTTAGAACCGGAATTTGCCACATTCAAAACTCGTGTTGTGCCAAGCCTATTACGCCAACAATGGCAACGTTGCCAACAAACGCCGGCAGAAAAGCGCAAAATTTTATATCCGTATTTTACAGAAGAATTAAAAGATTTAGATAAGAAAGGCGCCCTAACTTTCAAAGGGCACAAGCTGAAACATTACCTAACCTATCAATATCTCATGTTAAGATACTAAAGATAATTTAATCCGAGAGTAAGCCATGCCGAAAATATCCATCATCATCCCTTGTTATAATGTAGAGAAATATTTAAGTCGTTGCCTAGATTCGGTAATCGGGCAAACTTTTGATGATTTTGAAGCAATATGCGTCAATGACGGCTCCACCGATAACACGCCTGAAATACTGGAAGAATACGCCAAAAGAGATAAGCGTATTAAGGTTATAACGCAAAAAAATCAGGGGGTATCCCTAGCACGCAATAATGGGAAAGCTTTGGCGCAGGGGCAATACATTTATTTTTTGGATTCGGACGATACGATTCACCCGCAATGCTTAGAGATAGTGCTATACATTGCCGAAAAATACGCGGTTGACATGGTGAGTTTTGATTTTTATGAAAACATGAACGCCCCCCTCTGGCAAAAACGCTATAAAAAAGAAGACATCACGGCGTTTGTTACGGATAAGCCTTTCTTTTTGGGCACCACCAAAGAAAAGAACAAAATCAATTACAACGTCTGGAGCAAGCTGTTTAAAAAGTCTTTGTTGGAAGGGATAGATTTCATCCCTAAGATTCATTTTGAAGATTTTCCATATACCTATGCCGTATTATCCAAATCTCCCAAAACAGCGGTGATACATATTCCCTTATATTTTTATACCATCAATCAAGGCTCCCTATCCCATAGCAGCGGCTCCCCGCAACAATTAAGAGATTACTGGATCGGAATAAAATATATAGATGAGCTGTATCATAAGCCGGAACTAAAAGCGGAGTGGGAATTTCTGCGCGCGACCTTTATCCCGAACATATTAAAACATCAATTAGGGCGCTGCAGACGCTCACAGAAATCAGAAAAAGCAGGGATGTATCAAACCTTTGCGGAAGAATTACGAGATTTACGTTCCCGCGATTTACTTCACCGCCAAGGCCACAAGCTCACGCGCTACCTCACCTACCAATACCTCATGTGGAGATATAAATAAGTTACAGGAAAGATTAATATGATACCTAAAATTATACATTACGTTTGGGTTGGGAACCAAGAAAAACCAGAATTAGTCCTCAAATGCATAGAAAGTTGGAAAAAATATTGTCCAGATTACAAAATTATAGAGTGGAATAATGAATCTCTAAAACAAATAAACAATCTCTATGTATCCCAAGCATTTGAGAATAGAAAATGGGCTTTTGTCTCCGACTACCTAAGACTATACGCTCTAAACAAACAAGGCGGAATTTATTGCGATACAGATTTAGAAATCACACAAAACATAGATAATTTCCTAGAAAATGATTTTTTCACAGGATACGAAAAATGGAGAGAAAAATATTCTCCCATAACGGCACTTATGGGAGCTAAACCTCACCACCCAATCATTAATGAATTGCTAAATGAATATAAGAATATTCCTTTTATAAAAAATGGCATTATGGACCAAACAACAAACACCACTCGCATCTCATTATATTTTGCAAAACATTTTCAGATAGAAAAACCATATAACGGTAACAACAAAACAGTTCTAGCACCTCAATGCATTATATACCCATCATACTATTTTTGTACTCCTGAAAATAATAAAGAAAATTATAGTATACATCACTTTAATGGTTCTTGGTTTGAACCATATAGAAGACATCGTGTTTACTCTTTTCTAAAATACAAGATTATCCAATTTAAGAAAAATCCAGGAATTGAAGGAAATTACCTGCCGCTCCTAAAAAATGAACATAAAATATTTGAATTTAATATATCTAAGCGCAAAAAAATATGTATAGTAAAGGACTTTGCAAAATGAAAAATATTTTAATAATTCTTGGCACCAGACCAGAAGCAATAAAACTAGCCCCTTTAATATTAGAATTACGCAAAAATAACGCATATAATGCATTAGTATGCAATACTGAACAACAAAAAGAATTATCAAACCAAGCATTGAATTTTTTTGGAATCAAAGCCGATTTTAACTTAGACGTTATGCGCCCAAATCAAACATTAGCAGAAGTTCAAGCACGAATAATAACATCATTGTCTGAAATTTATCAAAAAAACAAAATTGATGCAACAATAGTTCAAGGCGATACAATAACAGTATTCAGTGGTGCACTTGTAAGCTTCTATAACAAAATTCCAATATTCCACGTAGAGGCAGGACTCCGCTCACACAATTTATTTGAACCATTCCCAGAAGAAGCTTTTAGACAAATGACTGCTCGTATCACTGATTTGCACTTTGCCCCTACTAAACAAGCATATAACAATTTAATAAAAGAAGGCATATCGGAAAAAAAACTTTATTTAACGGGCAACACTGTAATTGACGCTCTTTACTGTCTATCAGGAGATACTATCCACACAGCGTATCAAGAACTTAATCAAAAAGGAATTTCATTCAACGATAAAATGGTATTAATTACTGTGCATAGAAGAGAAAATCATGGTGAAAGATTAGACAATATCTTATCATCCATAGAATTTATATCTAAAAAATTTAAAGACCATCAATTTATTCTGCCTGTGCACCCTAATCCCAATGTACACAATAAGATTTACTCAAAACTATCAACAATACCAAACATCATATTAACCGCACCATTAACATACCCTGAACTGGTTTGTTTGATGAAAAACACGAAATTAGTTCTTACAGATAGTGGCGGTATACAAGAAGAAGCTCCAAGCTTTGGTAATCCTGTGTTAGTCATGCGTTATGAAACAGAAAGAATAGAAGGTATTCAATCAGGCTTCGCTCAATTAGTAGGAGCTGATACAAAAAAAATAATAAGCAAAGTATCTGAAATATTATCCAAATCAAAAAATGAAACGAGACTTGACAGAACAAAAAATCCTTATGGTACTGGAAATGCCGCATCAAAAATAGGAGAACACATCAATGCTTTTTTTGAAAAAAATTAAAAAGGAAAACAAAACCGTTTTAACGATAACGTAAACAAAGATTGCAATAGTTGTAAACGCAGCGGTGTAAGCACCCATATAAACCGCTGTTGTTCCAATCTTTTCCACGCCGCAAGCAATCAAAATACCACCTGCGCCGACCAAAGAGATGCATGCGATTATGACCACAAGCATCAAAATCATAATTTTTTTCATAATATAATAGTTTTGTTTCTAAAAAAATATTATCACAAAAACGAAGCGCTTGTAACCATTTTTTAATTTAAGAAAAACGCCTAATCTCCGAGAAACGGCTTCATATCCTGAACTCTCATGGCAAAATACGGACGTTGACGCCCTCTTTCCATCAAAAACAAAATAAATGTATCATCAAAATAAAAATACCTCGGATTTTTCACCGGCATAAATCCATCCCCCATATACATTGCCGCTTCGCTCTTTAATTTGACGCCTTCTCTATCCATTTTGAATTCAATAGTTTCCAACGCCTGCTGAATAATCACATCACGTTCACCGCCCACAATTGTTTTACCGCTCAATTCATCAAAATAATGCTTTAGATAAAAATCAAAATTCGGAACACGCAGTTCATCTATTTCATCAAAATCCGCCGCTCCTGAATATTTCTCTTTTTTATCCATCATCTCAGCAAACAATACATCAAAAGACTTATCCGCATCGGTTCGATACAAAAGCACGACATCTTTGCCCCGAGTTAGCAATTCCACGGCATAATCATTTTCGCCATAAAACAGAACGTTAACTGTATCATCTAAATTTTCATCAGAATCCTCATCAATACCAAAAAAGGCCGTTTTCGTTTTATTTTTCCCAAAAGTTTTTTTCCCTAAATCCGAAAATTTTTCCAAAAACTTAAATTCCTTTTTAAGCATAGCATAAATAATGAACTGCCGCCCGTCATGCGTCCATTCCATATGATGAAGAATATCGCTTCCTTCATCAAATTTTTCCCTGATTGCCTTTCCGATTTCCGCTTTTTTCGCAAAAGAATTATTTCCAAACGTCGCATAATAAGCATTAGCGGCAATATCATTTGCATCAAAATTCCGACGATTTAAAGCCTCAATCAGCGAAGAATTATAATCTTTCAAAACCACCGGTCCGTGTGTATATTCGTCCATTAATTTATTCCACACGAGCTGAAACGTCCCCACCCAAACACGATTAGGCTTAGACGGAACCTCATCCATCGTTGCCAACACTTCAACTTTTCCGTCATTAATTTTTATCTGCCCCATCGAGCCACCAAATATTTTTCCGCCTTGCCCATATACTACAAATAAAAAAAACGCCAAAGTCGCCACCGCAACACCCAACGCAATTTTCATCTACTGCTTTAATTTAATATTAATCATAATGTCCTCGAAATATTGAATAATTATAAAATAATATTGCACTCCATATATAAAGATTTATTTAAGATCCCCATACAAAATCCCTCCCCTTGCCATAATTTACAAATTGCCATAACACAAACCCCCGCCATTTCTGACGGGGTTTTTAATGTGGTCGGGACTATTGGATTGACGACCTAAAGTCGCCGCACGGGCGCTCATAAGCAAAGCTTACCGGCGTTCTCCCGCCCGCCTTTCGCTTGTAGTCGAACCAACCGCCGTTGGTTCAAATCCCCTTGATGCAAACGATATCGGACATTACCTTTTTTTCTCCATAACACAAAACCCCGCCACTTCTGACGGGGTTTTTAATGTGGTCGGGATAATCAATACATTATTAAAATACATAATCAAAATTTAAATAAATCGCCTTTATCTTCTTCAGAAAAAATCTTAATTTTACTATTTGGAATTTCTAACCCCCAATTATCCCAACCAATATAATTTTTCCTTGCAAATAATTCTATTTTCCTCTGTTCAGGAAACATCTTTGAAATTCCTTTAATAACATCTATAGGCTTTTCACTATGTTTCCCACGATGAACCGATACTAATTGTCTTATATTCCTAGCACCTCTATGTTCAGGAAATTTCCCTTTTTTAAAAACAAGAACAAATTCCGTCTGTGATAAAGTATAACGCCCAGGATTATGAACTTGTTTATCCCAAACAAAAGCAACTGTTTTGTACTCAAATCCCCACGCCTTCCCTAATTTAATTGAATTATCCATCTGAGGACCTGTTGTCCACATAAACAAGATGCAATTATCCGCAGCAATAGACGGCACATCCAATTTCTGCAATTCCTGCAACGGAACTGTTGGATATTTAAAATTGGCAGCACTTATAAAAACATCCTTTTCAAAATTTATATTTTCAGATTTAATACATGATTTATCATATTGCATTTTTCCCCCATAATCCCACGGAGGATCTGCATAAATAACATCATACTTTTGCCGAGGCAAATCAGGATAAAGTTCCTTTAACGGATTAACTTTAATCTTACTTTTGGCTTTTGGATTATAAATTGAATACCCTGATTTAATGTTCATACACACCTCTCTTTATGCTCTATCGGAGTTTAATTTAGAAAAAATAGAAAGTCAATATAAAATGTTACTTATAATCCGTTGACTCAATAAAATATTTTAAAATAACATAAACAAAATTACACGGAGAACTACAATGATAAAAAAAATTATAGGTCAGCGAATAAAACTTCTCAGATTACAAAAAAACTTAAGTCAAGAAAAATTTGCATTGCAAATACATATGGATAGAACATATTTAGCTTCTGTAGAATCAGGAAAGCGAAATATCTCTATTGAAAATATATATAAGATATCTCAAGGATTAAATATTTCTTTGGAAAACTTTTTTAGGGGAATATAAATGGCTACACAAGAATTAAGAAAAAGAGCTAATTGGCAAACAACTTCAGGACATAAAGCACTAGCAACAGAAGAATTATTTCAAAAAGCATTACAATCTGCATTAAATGCAGTGTATCCAGACCTTTTCATTGTTGACAGACATCCTAAAGAATTCAATGACATATACTCTACATATGCTTTACCACAAGATGTATTAGAGAAAATTTATAATATTGACACTTCCCTAAAAACAGCAAAAGGAACCCCTAAATATACATGGGGCATCAATATGGATTTTGCCATTAGAAATACAAAAAACGGAAAAATATTATTTGGCGAAATAAAACGCCAAGACGGTTGGATAGAAACAACAAGTATGCAAGCAGGCAGAGGAAACGCTCATGAAAGGAGCTGCAAATATTTCACACCTGGATTGCTAAGAATTATGAGAGAAACAGGAAAACTTCCCAACACTATCCTCCCCTTCTGGTTAGTAATAGTCGGCGATATAACAAGAGACCCTCGACGTAACAGAGAAATTGCGTATTGGTTTCAAGAATATACAAAAAACTATTATATGTGGAGAGATACTTCAGATGTTGGCGATATGTTAGATTTTTTTGAAAATAACTTACTTCCCTATTTATTATAAGCACCTCAAGGTCGCCGCACGGGCGCTCATAAGCTCCGCTTACCGGCGTTCTCCCGCCCGCCTTTCGCTTGTAGTCGAACCAACCGCCGTTGGTTCAAATCCCCTTGGTGCAAACAATGTCGGACATTACCTTTTTCTCCATAACACAAAACCCCGCCACTTCTGACGGGGTTTTTAACGTGGTCGGGACTATTGGATTCGAACCAACGGCATCTTGCTCCCAAAGCAAGCGCTCTACCAGGCTGAGCTAAGTCCCGATGCGCTACGAGAAGTAAACATAAACGAAAAAAATATTTTTGCAAGAACTTTTTTCAAAATTTTGCACAATTTTATATCTTCCCCGCTCAATCCCTTAATTATCAATCATTTCTCCCCCCAAAACTATCCTCTTTATAATTTTTCCATACCGCACCCTCCTCTCCCCTCTTGTGCAAAAAGCGTTAAAAAGAATAGCTTTTTAATTCCCCGCCGTTAGCATAAAAACAGTTTAACCAAAACAAAGGATAAAAGATGATACCTAAAAAGATACACTATGTCTGGTTTGGCGATAAAGATTTCGGAGAAATTGAAAAAAAATGCATGGCAACCTGGCCGAAGATTTTGCCGGATTATGAAATTGTCGCATGGACAAACGATTGCATCAAAAAGTTTGATAATCCGTATTTCCAACAAGCAATCGCCAACAAACAATACGCTTTTGCGTCGGACTATGTGCGTTTATGGGCTTTATACCACGAAGGCGGAATTTATATGGATACCGACGAAGAGGTCATAAAACCTTTAGATGAATTCTTACAGCATGACTTTTTCATGGGCTGCCAAAAATGTGGCACGGCACGAGGATTAAATCCTGCGTTAGTCGGAGCGGTTCCGCACAATCAGATAGTAAAAGACCTGCTGGCTGTTTATGATGACACACCGTTTGTCAACGAAGACGGCAGTTTGAATTTGCGTCCCAACCCATCTTATTTTGAAGAGGTTTTAACCGAGAAATATGGCTTAAAAGAAACCTTTATCAAATCGGGACATATAGAGTTTGCGCCCAAATCCTTTGTGTATGATTATGATCACTTCGGCACGGATAACAAAAACGCCTACGCCGTACACCGTTATTCGGCAAGTTGGCGTCCAGATTGGAAAGTGCTGGATAAGTTGACTTTCCGTTTTAAAGGAACAACCTACATTTTGCGCAAATACAAAAAACGCCGTGAAGCTCCGCTTACGTTAAAAGAGGGCGAAAGTTTTGTTTGGAACAAACGTTTTTCGGATTATGTCGCTTGGGCTATTGTCAAAAAAGAAGCCATCAAGGACAACAACTCCGTCGCATAGTCCCAAACAAAATTAAAAAAAGAAAGGAAGAGAGATGAGAAAATTAAGACGTTGGTTTGAAAACAAAGTTCACAACTATCATTTGCCGGATTTAATCAAACCGCAACCCTTAAAAATAAAACCGACGGATAAATTGTGCATATTAGCCCCGCACGCAGATGATGAAACGATTGGCTGTGGCGGCTTATTGGCACTATATGGTCCACAATGCGATGTGATACTATTAACCGACGGCACCAAAGGCGGCGACCGCTCCAAGCCGGAAGAAGTCCGTCATCAAAGAGAAGCGGAATTTGAAGAAGTGATGCAATACTATGATGTCCACTTTTATCAATTTGTCCGCGCGGAAGACGGTAATTTGATTGAATCTTACCGTTTGTTCCAAAAGTTGGATTTAAGTGGCTATGATTATATTTTCATGCCTCACCGCACCGACAGTCACAAAGACCACGTGGTTGTATCGGCTTTCTATGACCGTCTGCGTAAAGAAAATAAGCGTGTGACGGGCAAACCGGTATATTATGAGGTATGGGGCGCTATGCCGATGCCGACGCATTATTTAGACATCAGCGACGTTGCGGAAAAAAAGAAAGAAGCCATTGGTTTATATCGTTCTCAGTCAAACATTGACTACGCCGACCGCATTTTGAGTTTAAATCACTATCGCGGTATCCGTCACCACGTAGAGTACGAAGAAGACTTTACCCTCGGAGAATAGCTTTTATTCTGCACACACGCAAACCAAAACCTATTCACATTCAGCGCGACAAACAACATTAGCGACTGAGTTTATTCCCGATTTTATGCCAAATTTTTTCAAGCGCATTGGTATGTCGTTTAAAAACAAGTTCTCCTTGCCAATCCTCGGGAATTTTAGCATAACTGTCTTGCATCTGTATTTTATTTCGAAACACCATACGTTTGACAGAAGACCAATCATTTGAAGCAAGTTTAACTTCTTTACATTGAGAAACATCAATTTCCTCCGGCATGTGCGAAGCATGACTGATACTAACGTGTGAACCTTCATCAAATTTAAGGGACTGCATACCTTCCAATGAACCTTCAGACCAAATAAATTCGCGACACCGAGAAACATCAACCCCATGAGGCAAATTTCTCACCGCCAACATACAAACATCCGCCCCGTCTTTGAACGCAAGATTTTTCACCGATTTTAAATCCATATTTAAAATTTCAACATTATCACACTGCGACACATCCAAATTTTCGGGCACATTACAAACCTCAAACATTGTAACTTTAGAAACATTTTTAAGTTGCGCCCCATCAATACCACTCAAATCACACTTCTTAAATGCCACATAAGAAGAATCATGAACATCTAAATCTTTCGGAAGATTTCGCACTTTTTCAAAAACGTACCGACAATCCGGCACCGGTGAAATCTTTGTGTTTTTCATATCGCAGTTGATAAATCGCACCGACACAACCTGCGAAGAAAATTCAATTTCTTTTGGAAGTTTTTCCATATCCGCAAAAACAACGCCAACATACAATATATCTGGCTCACACACGCAAATCAACTTTTGAAACGGCGGGTATTTACCAAAATCTTCATCAATAAATTGCGCTTCATAGGTAACAATATCCCGCACCAACTGAGCTGAAGAGCGAAAATATTCCCCTTCATGAAGAATTTTTGCATTTTCCAATTCCTGAGTATAACCATTTGCATCAGCCAACTTTTTAGCTAAGTCAAAAATCACCTGCGGCTGCTCACGATTATCAAATGAAGCTAACACGACATCTTTGAATTGCGCCTGTTCGGTTAGAGGTAGTTCATCAATACATAAGAGCATATCTTTAATATTGCGAGCATAGTTGGTGGAATGCAAAATTTCCATACACGCTTCAAGCGTAATATTTTCTTTAGGCAAACGAGTTTTTTTATCAGGAGCCAAGCGTCCCTTTTTATAAGGAATAAGAATATTTTCCACCGCAATCGCCGATTTAAAGTTCTCTATACCGACAAACATTTCATTTCCTCGTAAAATTAATATAAAAACAGAATATCACAAAAAAGCGAATTGAGCAACCAGAAATCCCTTATTTCCGCTTTACCGATATTCTGACCGCATAAGCAAAAATCAGTTGCCAAAAAGCGTTAAAAACGTTATACTGATACTATGAAAACTAAAAACGGAGCGCACCATGGGCTTTAACGATGATGATTTTAGAGAATATCTATATGGTAACTTTCCGGACGACTATCGCTCTTACACCAAAGAGGATTTAACAGAAAGTGCCAAAACCTCAATTATTCGCCGCCATGAGCGCACCTATGGCATTTGGAGAAGTTTAGCCAGCGAACCATGGATACGCGCGTTATATGGCAATCATCTCCCCACGGAATTACTGAGCGGTCAACTAAACATCATAGATTTCCGTGAACGTGTCGTCCGCATGGTCTGCCAACCAACAATATATGCAAACAGCGAAGTTGTCGCCTTAAGAATGCAATATCCGACCACCATGCCGAATATGGTCTATTCCGTCGTACCTCATCAAGAGATGAGCCGCTACGCCAATATGTTAGAGCGTGCCGGCTACGACGAGGACAACTTAAAACATGCGTTAGAGTGCAAAGAAAAGAGCCTTTTATTGATGGGCAAGATGCAAGCTGTGGGCATCAGCGAAAAGAGCGCCAAGAGCATTATGGCACAAGCGGAAAGCGTAAATGTAATGGAGCAATTCTCCACATTAAACGAAAAGCTGAGCCAAGCACAGACACCGGAAGAATTTGCCAAACACTCCAAACAGCTTGATGCGTTCATAGAAGTCAACGCCGAACACTTATACAAAAATCGCGAACAACTGCACCAATTAAACAATAAAATCAAACAGCAAGAAAAGAAGAAAAAAATAAAAAAGAAGATTAAGCAATTCAAACCGCAAGATAAAGCGATAAAGAGCACGCCAGCCCCATCTATAACACCGGAAGCTGAGAATAATTTGCGTCCGCCGTTTTTAGAACCTCTGAACCAACATAATGCGGAAGATGCGTACGGTATTAAAAGCGCCCCTAAAAATTTCGGTATTTATGATTACATGAACAATCGGATGGATGCCGTTGTGGATGAGCAACTAAAGAGTTTGGATAATCAACTCAGCTTGCAAAAGAGCAACAGCATTTTGAGCGCCAAATCGGCCTCTATACAAAATCAGCCCGCCGAAACATCGCTACTGTCATCAAACAAATTGAGTAACAACATCAGCATTCAAAAAGACATAAGTTCGTGGAGCAACGACTATATTGCCGCCCGTAGCGAAGAAGATGAACAATGGTTAGACGGCATGTCTAAAGGTTTGGATATGGTAGACAGCGCCGCCGCCACAAGCCACGACCTAAACAGCTTTAAGGCAACATTAAAGATGAATATGTCGCAATACCACGCCAACACAAGAGCAAATTTGGAACTCAAAAATCAGAACTTAGTGCAATCAACTCAAAACAGTGCAACCAACACTTTAAGTGAATTAAGAAGTTCCTTAGCCAAACATTTAGCCCGCTGATAATAGAGGTTCGCCGGTTCCAAGCACCATGTCCAATCCAATATTGCGCCATATCCCGCTGCTGCAACACAAAATTACCGAACTGCCTCTCTTTCTCCCCTCAAAAACTCAAACCATCAGATATGCTTTCCATCATCTGCCCCGAAGGCAACTCGCCACAATCCTCTAATTTTTCTATATAAACTTCAATTTCCCCCTCATGAAACAATGTTGTTTCCCTTTCATAAAGAGCAACACAACCTACATAAGCCCAAACACACAACTGGTATTTATCTCCCCGTCCTCCTCCAATTTATCAATATTGCAGAGAAGCCCCTATATAGAACCACACCAATGTACTGCCCCAAGTTTGTCAAGCGGCAAAATTGAGAGTCTTGAAGTTAAAATTGTTCCAGTTAAGTTCTGCATTTGCCGGAGTAATATATCCGAGCTTGGAATGCAAATAACTTTGGTTGTATTTTTCAAACCATCTTTCAAGCGCTTCAGTCAATTCCAAAGCGTTTTTCCACTCCACCAACCACGCACATTCTTCTTTTAATGTCCGCATAAAGCGCTCGGTTTCGGCATTGCCTTTGGGATTGCAAAAGCTTGTAAATATCTGTTTTATCCCCAAAGTTCCACAGCTTTTCATAAAACTGACCGAGGTCGGTTGGCAGCCGTTATCACTCACCAAGCTCAAACCTTTACCCCGCGCTCCATCCGGAAATTGTCGATTCAATGCCATATCCAAAGCACTTAGCCAATCGCAGGCTTTACTTTGCAATCCGATATGATAGCCAACTACTTTCTTGCTGAACCAATCCAGCACGACCGTAACATAAACCCAGCCCGTTGGTGTTAAAACCTTAGTCATATCTATTCCCCAATACTGATTCGGCCTGTCTGCCTGTGGCTTGGATTTTATTACTCGCAATGCTTTGTTTTTGCTATATTTCTTTGACAATAGCCCGTGCTTACTCATTAACGCATAAACCGTGTTTGGTGAAATATTTACTCTATAAAAATGCTTCAAATTTGCCCAAATCCGACGATATCCCCAATACGGATGCTCGGATTTCAGGCTTGTGATAAGCTTCACTACTTGGCGGTTGCGCTTATCACAAGCCTTATACGCTCCACGCAATTTACCAGCCTTCATTTTTTTTAAGCTCCAAAGTCAATTCGGCAACACATTCTTTAAGTTGTTGATTTTCAACCATAAGTCTTTGTTCGTTTTGGGTCATTTTGCCACAATCAAAAACCCCTTCCGCGTTTGATAAAAATTGGTCGCGAAGCCGATAATAGTGGCTTTGTGATATTCCGTAGCGTGCGCAAATATCCGCAACTCCCGCTCCTCTTAATCCTTCTAAAACTATGGCAAATTTTTCTTTGTTTGATAATTTTTTAGCTTTCATTTTTACCCCTCTTTCAGTTAGCTTAGTTTACACATAAATCTTGTTTTGTCTCTCATTTTTTTGCTTTCCTGAAACTTGGGGCAGTATATTTCCCCCCCTTTTTTATTCCAATTCCCCCCCCTTTTTTATTCCAATTTCCCCAAGCCAAACTCAAGTTTTTCTATAAGGCAACTAAGTAGATACGGAGTTCTAAATCAGCGACAAACAGTTTGAGCACATTCGTTAACATGAAACGGGGACATTCCCCACCTTGACTTTTAACCCCAAAAGCAAACTCGTTTTTTCTGTAAGACAACTATAAAAAAAATCCCCCGCACAGCCTATGCCATACGGGGGTGTTTGAACCTAAGTTCGTTCTAAACGATTACTCGGCAGAAGTAGCTTCCGGAGCCGGAGTTTCATCACCTTCGTGATGTTCCAAAGCTGCCTGAGCTTCTTGTTCCTTCATCAGTTCAATTTCGCGGTCGTTTTGAGCAGCAACCTTACGCAATGAGCGCAATACGCTACCTGTACCGGCCGGAACCAAACGTCCAACAATAACGTTTTCCTTCAAGCCATACAAGTGGTCAACCTTACCTTCAACAGCAGCTTCGGTCAAGACACGAGTTGTCTCTTGGAAGGATGCGGCAGAAATGAAGGACTTCGTCTGCAAGCTTGCCTTAGTAATACCGAGCAATACCGGAGTAGCCTCAGCAGGTCTGCCACCTTCTTTTTCGGTCTTAGCATTAATAGCATCAAACTCATCGGCGTCAACTTGTTCGCCAACCAAGAATGTTGTGTCACCCGGTTGAGTAACTTCAACTTTACGCAACATCTGAGAAACAATAACTTCGATGTGCTTATCGCTGATTTTAACACCTTGAGCGCGGTAAACGTCTTGAACTTCTTTAACCAAGTATTCAGCCAATTTCTCAACACCGAGAACACGCAAAATATCGTGAGGAGCGAGAGTACCTTCAACCAGCATATCACCTTTCTTAACGATATCGCCGTCTTGAACAGCCAAACGCTTACCTTTCGGGATGAGATATTCATATTCTTTACCATCATCGGTAACAACCACGATACGTTGTTTAGCTTTATAGTCTTTACCAAATTCAACCACACCATCAACATCAGAGATGATAGCCGGATCCTTCGGACGACGAGCTTCAAACAATTCAGCCACACGTGGCAAACCACCGGTAATATCTTTAGATTTCAAGCTTTCTCTCGGGATACGAGCGATAATATCACCCGGACGAACTTCAGCGCCGTTATCAACTGCCAAAACAGCGTCCACCGGAACATAGTAACGAACTTCGTGACCATTATCCAAAGTAACCGGATTACCCTTTTCATCTTTCAAGATAACAGACGGTTTCAAGTTAACACGAGCATTCGGACCGCCTCTCCAGTCTGTAACAACTTTAGAAACGATACCTGTGGTTTCATCTTGAGTTTCTTTAACGGAAATACCGGAAATCAAGTCAACCAACTCAGCAATACCGCCTTTTTCAGAAATAACAGGTGTCATAAACGGATCCCATTCGGCAACTTTCTGACCTTTTTCAACTTCAGAACCAACCTTAGCCAAGATCTTAGTACCGTAAGGAATTCTATGACGAGATTTTTCACGTCCTTGAGCATCTGTAATAATGATATTGCAGTTACGAGAAAGCACGATTTCAAAACCTTCGCTGTTAACAACCATACGTGGGTTATCAAGAGTTAAGATACCGGAGAACGGAACTTCAATATTAGATTGAGCAGCAGACGCAGAAGCCGCACCACCGATGTGGAAAGTTCTCATGGTCAACTGTGTACCAGGTTCACCGATGGATTGAGCTGCGATAACACCAACAGCTTCACCAACGTTAACCGGAGTACCACGAGCCAAGTCACGACCATAACAAGCAGCGCAAACACCGTGTTCGCTTTCGCAAGTCAAAACAGAACGAATCTTAACTTGTTCAACACCGGCTTTTTCAACCTTTTCAACGTCGTTTTCGTCAATCAATTTACCTTTCTTAACCAAAACTTCGCCGTTTTCTGGGTTAAGAATATCTTCTTGAGCTGTACGACCGAGGATACGTTCACCGATTGTTGCAATAACATTACCGCCATCAACCACCGGACGAACAATAATACCACGTTCAGTACCACAGTTAGTTTCGGTAATAACCACGTCTTGAGCAACGTCAACCAAACGACGTGTCAAGTAACCGGAGTTAGCGGTCTTCAACGCGGTATCGGACAAACCTTTACGAGCACCGTGGGTAGAGCTAAAGTACTCAGACACGGTCAAACCTTCTTTAAAGTTTGAGATAATCGGTTGTTCAATAATAGCGCCGTTCGGTTTAGCCATCAAGCCACGCATACCGGCCAATTGTTTCATTTGGGCTTTAGAACCACGCGCACCGGAATCAGCCATCATGAAGACGGAGTTCATATAACCGTGGTCAATTTTAGAAATACCCTTCATCATTTCTTCGGTTAATTTATAGTCGCAAGCAGCCCAGATATCGATAACCTTATTGTATTTTTCACCTTTAGTAATCAAACCGTTCTGATACTGTTGTTCAAATTCTTTAACCTGTTTAGAAGTTTCGGCAATCAATTTCTTCTTCGCATCCGGAACAATCAAGTCGTCTTTACCGAAGGAGATACCTGCCTTACAAGCGTTTTCAAAACCTAAAGTCATAATTTTATCAACCATGATGCAGGTTTCTTTTTGTCCGCAGTAACGATATACGGTATCAATGATTTCACCGATTTCCTTCTTACGAAGCAATCTGTTAACCAAAGAGATAGAGATTTTCTCGTTATCCGGCAAAATATCGGAAATAATGATACGACCTGGAGTTGTTTCCAACAAGCCATAAACGCGTTCGCCTTTATCGTTAACATAGTGCATACGGCATTTGATTTTAGCATGCAAGTCAACAGCTTTAGCATTCAAAGCAAGCATAACTTCGTTCACATCAGAATAGATGCTGCCTTCACCTGTAACACCTTCAGCCTCATAAGAGAGGTAGTAAATACCCAAAACCATGTCTTGAGAAGGCACGATAATCGGTTTACCGGAAGCAGGAGCCAAGATGTTGTTGGTAGACATCATCAAAACGCGAGCTTCAAGTTGCGCTTCAATAGAAAGTGGAACGTGAACAGCCATTTGGTCACCGTCGAAGTCGGC
>CASFTO010000011.1 GCA_949297665.1 uncultured Alphaproteobacteria bacterium
CCGAACCACTCACTCCATAACACCAAGCCCGAACCACTCACGCCTTAACAGCACGCCCGAACCACTCACTCCATAACACCAAGCCCTAAATAACAAACCCGCCCCCTTCACTCCATAACACCAACCCCCGAATAACAAGCCGGATTAGACAAGAACCGATTATTTTTTAGCCGCTTTAGAAACTTCCGTATTACCCTTTTTAGCATCATCATCGGAAACATTATCCGCGTCATCCCATTCTTTATTAAAGAGCAAGCCGTTACAAATAACCAGAGCTGCGCCGATACAAATAAAGCTGTCGGCAAGATTAAAAGCCGGCCAATGATATCCGAAAGCATGAATATCCAAAAAATCAAACACCGCCCCCATCCGCACTCTATCGACAACATTACCGACGGCGCCCCCGATAATCATCCCGAGAGCCATTTGAATAAGCACTGACTTTTCATCTTTCAACCAATAAAGTAAGAACCCGACGACAATAAGCGAGAAAGCGGAAAGTATATAGACACCGGCGCCCCCGAGATTATCAAACATAGAAAAGCTGACACCGGTATTCCACGCCATAACCAAATTAAAAAAAGGCGTCAATTCAAAAACCGGACGTCCGTTCACCAAAAACGAAAAAACACACATTTTGGAAGCCTGATCTAAAACAAAAGCCACCAAAGCCGTCATCAATCCCACAAACACGCCTGCTCCTTTATTCCACATCTACAAACATTTACCCATATTTGAGGAATATATAACACAACTTTTGAAAGCTCCAAGAAAATTTTAGTTTTTTCCCCAAATACCCACCGCTTACGGAATATATAAACCTCACAAACTAAAACGGCGTACCGATATAAAACGGAGACAAAGCGAATTTCAAAGCAATTGTTTCGGCAATATCGGCATAAGTTTTACGTCGTCCGAGAGATTGGGGTTTCACGTTCGGTCCAAACATCAACACCGGCACACATTCGCGCGTATGGTCAGTCCCCGTCCACGTTGGATCGCATCCATGGTCTGCGGTAATAAAGACGACATCATCATCCCGAAGCAGAGGAAGGATTTCCGGCAATCGAGAATCAAAATACATCAGTCCTTCGGCGTAACCTTTAACATCGCGACGGTGTCCCCAAGTCATATCAAAATCGACAAAGTTGGTAAACACAATACCGTCGGCATCAAGATTTTTAATTTCTTCGAGAGTTTTATCCCAAAGTTCTTCCAAACCGCTGGCAAGCACTTTTTTCGTCACTCCGGATCCTGCGTAAATATCAGAAATTTTGCCGATAGCCACCACTTCAAGTCCTTTTTCTTTCGCTTTATCCAAAAGCGTTGGCGCAAGGGGAGAAAGCGCATAATCATGGCGATTTTTGGTACGCACGAAAGCACCGTTTTTCTCTCCGACAAAAGGTCTGGCGATAACTCGAGCGATATGATAAGGTTTAACCTCTTCAAAAGCAATTTCGCAAAGTTCATACAAACGCTCCAAACCAAATTTTTCCTCATGAGCGGCAATTTGCAGATTACTATCGGCAGAAGTGTAAAAGATAGGTTTCCCCGTCGCCAAATGTTCTTCTCCGAGTTCTTGAATAATGACGGTACCGGAAGCGGCCTTATTTCCCAAAATTCCGCTCAAGCCTGCGCGTTTACAAATACGTTCGACCAATTCCTGCGGAAATGAGGGATATTGCGGAGGAAAATGCCCGAAATCTTGCCGCACGGGTACGCCAGCCATTTCCCAATGTCCGGAAATTGTATCTTTCCCCGCACTGATTTCCTCCATACATCCATACGCCGCATGGACATTCATTTTCGCCTCGGCCCGAGTTAGCGGAGCCTCTTTACCGGTCGCTAAAAGACTAGCGCGATTAAGCCCGAGCGCCTCTAAATTCGGTATAGAAAAACGAGGATAATTCTCGGCAATATGCACAAAGGTATTCGCACCTTCATCACCAAAAGCGCGAGCATCTTTTGCCCCACCGACACCAAATGAATCCATCATTAAAATAATCGCTCTGCTCATAATCAAGCACTCCCGTCATATTGAAACTCTTTTCTTATGCTAAAAAGTGTATCCTTCAGACGTTTAAAAAGATTTAAAAATCCCCCCAAAAAACATTTTCCGTAAACCGTAAAAAAATTGCCAAAAAAGTATTGACAAAAACAAAAATCATGTTATACACAAAAAATGTAGAAAGATTTTTAGGTAACTTTAAATTTTTATGTTATGGATAATATTTTATTGAACGCAACCACAATCTTGCAAGGATGTGCCATTGCAATAAGCGCGATGTTAATAACTGTGCGCATAAGTTTAAGAAAGAAACAAACCCGCCTTCAGCAAGAAGCGAGCCAAGCAGCTGCACGCCGAAGATTCGAGGTTTTTCGGTATTAATCGTTAAAAAAATCCAGAAAATAAAAAAGCCCCTGACTTCAACGGTCAGCGGCTTTTTTTAGTAGGTATATAAGAGTTATTTTCCTGCTTTATCAACAGCAGCAGGAGCTGTTTTATCTTGAACAAGAGGCGCTTTGTCTTTCAACTTTTTCCTCTCTGCTTTGCGCGCCATTTTCTTATCGTGCATAGCTTTCAAGATATCTTTCTGCTCGTCGGTTAAGACACTTTCAAAACGAGCTTTATTCTGTTCACGCAATTCATCGGCTTGTTTGCGCAGTTCATCCATCTGATCAAATAGCGGTTTCATCTGTTCCATATCTTCTTTACGGAATTTTTCGATTTGCGCTTTTTGTTCATCAGTCAAATTAAGTTTTTTAGCAAAACGTTCTTTCATCATCTCGTCGGGATGAAACCCCTCTTTCCCGGGACGTCTTAAATCCTTCAAAGCATGCGGACGGGGTTCGGGACGACGGTCATCAAAACGAGCGTCATGATGCGGCGGCATCGGGCGACGGTCATCAAAGCGTGCATCATGATGACGTAGCATCGGGCGACGGTCGTCAAAACGTGCGTCGTGATGAGGTGGCATCGGTCTATCCATATGCATCATATAAGGAGCTCTGTCATGCCAAGCACTACGCCAATGTCCATATCTTTTTGCCGGACAAAAAGCTATTGCGAATGCGGTTAACGTAACGGCAATTCCTCCCACAAAAGCCAAACCACCGGTAATCAATAATCTTTTTCTTTCCTGTTCCATAATCAAATCCTTTCCCCAAAAAAAGCACGAACCAATTTTTCCTAAAAGCCTTACAATTCCAAATAAGCCAATTTCTCGTGCAACTTAGCTTTAGCGTTATGCAGTCTGGACTTCAGCGTACCGACATTAATTTTCAATCGTTTCGCCGCATCATCATAGTTAAGCCCCTCAAACTCAACCAAAACAATCGCCTTACGCATATCTTTAGGCTGTTCGTCCACTGCGTTTAAGATAAGTTTCCGCCGACATTTCAAGAGCCACTCTCTTTCCGGATTATCGGGAGCGGAAACCTTTTCCAATCCGGCGCTTTCCTCATCAACCGAAGCGTTTAAGAGCTTTTGACTTTTGCTTTTAAGATAATCTTTACAAAAGTTTTCCGCCACCACGCGTATCCAAGCGCCAAGTTTTTCCTGTTCCCGATAAGTCGGAAATTTCTGCCATAAACGAATATAAATTTCCTGTTCAACATCTTCATCAGAACGATTAAGCATTTTTCTGACCACGTTTTTAACCAAACGTTTCTGAAACCAATTTAAGTTTTCCATTAACTGACCTCATAAAAGCCATAACCGTCCAAAGGAAGCATATCGTCACTTTCAACCTCATAAGCAAAGTAACTGTCACCATCATAAAGCATCGCCATATAATCGTAAAACTGTCCTTCGCTCAAAGTCGGCGCCGGCAACATTGCCTGCACACCAACCCAAACCCCGATAACAAGCGAGCCAAGAGTACCTGTCAAAACTTGACGTTCCCTTTTGCGTTGCTTATAAAGCGGTTTCGCCTCAGCTAAAAGTCCGGAAATTTTATCCATCTTAAAAATCCTCAGCTAAATTCATTCAACTTACATAGAGTATAACGACCCGCTCTTAAAAAAGTTCAAACATTTTTGAAAAAAAAATCTCATATTAGGTCTAACCGACTGAATAAAAAAAACAAAAAAAGAGCACAAAAAGCTATGCTCTTTATAAGTTTCCTCACAGCACAATACAACATTTAATTAAACTTCGTCCACTCACGCACGTTTTGAGTTAAGAAGTCCGGTAGCTTATCCAAACCGGAAGCCCCCGACGCTTTCTTATGACCACCGCCTCCAAATTCCGCCGCAATCGCCGCAACATCGACATTATCCTTTGTGGTGCGGAAAGATAAATTCCACTTACTGCGTTTATTAAGCGAAAAACTAACCATAAAATCATAATTGGCAATATTATCAAGGGTATCAAAAAAATCCGAACCGGCCTGCGCCATATTAGCGGCAATAAAACGAAGTCCGTTATAAGTTCCCTCAAACGACATATTGCGAGAAAGTCTGTAATCACGATTTCGAATATACGCCAAGATAGCATTACCTTTCTCGACCATCAAATTAATATCAACCCGCCCCTCAAACAAATCACGCCAAACTTTTTCATACGGGCGATTAACGCCTAAAGATTGAAAGGCAAACTCAAACGGACGCACCCTTTTATCACGTAAATCAAACAAGTCGTTAAGCGCCAAAAGTTTCACCCCTTCGGGCACTTCTTTTTGCGGAAAGAAATACGCCCAAGTAAGCTCAATCGCCGCCTTTCCCACCTCGCGAGAACCTTTAATACCGAATCCGCCTTCTGTTTTGAGCATCTGTTCATATGCATCAATAGCGGAAGCGTGGTGATCAATCCAAGTCAGATTTTTCTCGGCATGGAGTTTAAACATATAATCCATCGGAAAAGAAATATCGCAAATCACGATATCCTGATGTTTTTCAATCTCAGCAAACGGGATTTCCTGATCATAATTAAATCCCAATAGTTCGCAATCTTTATACGCATATTTCACAATCGCCGCCGACCCTTTACCATCATGATCAGCCGAATGATAAATGCACAACATACAACCATCCTTTCTTTAATAAAAACCCCAATTACACCGCCTGCGCCACGGCAGCGCTGCGCCAAGCAATTTCCAATCCGTCGTAAGCCGGTTCAATTCCCTTCGGACAAGCATTTTTAACCGTTTCATAATCACATTCCACAGCCATATGCGTAATAATCGTTTTTTTAGGTTGCAAACGCTGGGCATACTCAAGCAAAGTCGCCAAGCTGGCATGGAAACGGCTCCCCTCTGGAGAAGTCAACGGCATAATCATCACTTCCGGTTTGCGCTTAATAAATTGGAAAGCACTCTCGGGAATATCACGAAAATCAGATATATGCACGACTTCGCCGTCATTAAAGATATATCCGGAACATTCCACATTATGTCCCTGCAATTTAATCGGTGTAACTTTCAAATCTCTGAAATAAAAACTCTCCTCATAGTTAAACGTATTCGGATGCAAAGCGGCACGATACACCGGTTCGACATCTTCTTTTTTCTCTGCAATCAAATACGGAAAACGTGTCCGAATAATTTCCAGATTATCCGGCGAAGCAAACAATTCGATAGCCTGTCCGGTAATACGGTTAATTTCGCGCAAATCATCGATTCCGTGCAAGTGATCGGCATGTGTATGCGTATAAAAGACGGCGTCCAGCGCGCGAATATTACCGAGGATTAACTGCATACGCAAATCCGGCGAAGTATCGATTAAGAATTTAACTCCGCTGATTTCCATATAAGTACCGCTTCTCAAGCGAATATTTTTTTCATTTTTCGGATCACATTCTCCAAAACCGTTAGCCAAAGAAGGCACCCCCGGAGCTGCTCCCGCCCCCAAAATCAAAACTTTAGACACGCCACACCTTTCCGTTCATCGTTGAGCTTTAGAATACAAATTAAAAAAGTTATCGGTAGTTATACGTTCAATTTCTTGAATCGTCAAGCCCCTAATTTGGGCAATTTTCTCTGCCGTTTTGAGCACAAAAGCCGGCTCATTGGTTTTACCTCTATAAGGCACCGGCGCCAAATACGGACTATCCGTTTCAATCAAAATTTTATCAATAGGATAGTTCTGAAAAACCGCCGCCACCTCTGCCCCGCTTTTAAAAGTGACAATCCCGGAAGCTGAAATATAAAACCCGAGTTCAAGCACCGCCTCGGCAAATTGTTGATTAGAAGTAAAACAATGAATAACCCCGCGAAGTTGACCATATTTTTTCACCCCATCGTATAAGATTCGCAACATATCCTCTTCGGCTTCGCGCTGATGTATCATCAAAGGCAAACCGGTAATCCCCGAAGCCTCAACATGACGAGCAAACATTTCTTGTTGTTCTGTTTTAACCTCTGCGCCATAATGATAATCAAGCCCGCATTCCCCGATAGCAACAACTTTCGGGTGTTGCGCAGCTTTCACAATATCTTGCACCTGAATTTTATTTAATTTATCGGGAGCCGAATCAGGATGGACGCCGGCGGAAGTCCAGATTAAGGGAGCAAGCGGATTCTGTCGATGTAAATCATCAAAACGCGCACACATTAAGAGTTGAGCTTGAGCCTCGTCCAAATCTTTTCCTGCGTTTAAGAGCACACCCACACCGACATTACCGGCCCGCCAAGCCGTTTCATCATCTTCAATATGACAATGACTGTCCACAAACATTTTTATCTAACTCCGAGAAACATCTGAAAACATATAGTTCATCACGACAATATCGTTTAGCACGCTCCGCCGAACAAAGTCAACACTTGCAGAGCAGCCATTTTTTTATCCATATTAACACGCACCGTTTCATCAAAAACTTTCAGCACCTGTTCATAGGCTTCATAAAATTCACGAGGATGAGCCGCATCGGGTAGATTGTCCCGAGCAAACCGGCAAACCAACTCCACAAACAAATCCCAACAATCCTCATCTGCCGAAACCTGATTCGCCAAATCCAAAAGCAAAGTTCCGTCACATTTCGCACCGGCATAGCAAATTTTCTTAATATCCTCATACATCTCAAGCGCGTCATTTTCAGCGTATTTAATTGCGCGTCCGATACTCCCCGCGGCAATTTTAGCCAATCCCGTAACTTCTGTTTCAGGCAATGACGGCTTATAACGTCTAAGCAAAGAAGCAACTTCACTTTCGGCCAACGGTTTAAGCGCCAATTTTGCGCAACGAGAACGAATAGTGGGCAACAATTTCCCGGGATTATGCGAAATAAGCAGCAAAATACTTTTAAGCGGCGGCTCTTCTAATATTTTCAGCAAAGCATTAGCGCTGGAAACATTCAGATCATCGGCGGAATCAACAATCACCACTCGCCAACTGTCATTAAAAGACTTTTTAGAAAGAAACTCCACCACGTCACGAACATCTTCAACCTTAATCACCGCCGAGCGTTTAAGACTTTGCTTCATCTCTTCGTCGACTTCTTCCCCTTGATTAATCGCCTTAATCAACTTTTTCTTATCCGTATCGGTAAAATCCCTCTCCAATACCTTAAAGTCCGGATGCGATTTTTGCGCCACTTGTGCAAACACCGTTCCGTTAACATCCACATCCAAAGAGTTGTATTTTTCCCCATCTTTAACCGAAAGCAAAAAGCGCGCGATTTTATAAGCCAACGTAGCCTTACCGATACCCTCGTCACCGGTAATCAACCACCCGTGATGAAGCGCCCCCGAATTATATGCGGATAAAAAGAGCTTAACCTCTTCATCATGCCCGATAAGGTACGGATTTTGATAAGGATAAATTACATCATCAGCCATTTATTTACACTCTTCTTTTCTTAACTTCTCTTCTTACTTCTTTCGTAGTTTCTCTTCCTAATGCCAGCCTCTCTCAGTTTCAGCCACCCTTAATGCCTGCCTCTCTATTTCCGCTCCGCAAAATAGGTTTCGCTCACTTTTTTATATTAAACCTTACGCCCAAATTCTTTCAATATCACCCAAACCTCCATCGGCTTAACAACTCATCGTTTCTGGCGCTCTATAAAATTTCAGGAGTTTCATAACGATTGCCCTGCCCGTTTACAACCGGCTGACGAACCGGACGAACATTGTAATTTGGTTGCGAACGTACCGGAAGCGGACGAGTTTCATATTCTGGTTGTACAGAGTTTGCACGCGTCTGCTCATCTTCTTCCAAATATTCATCAATAAACGGCACCCCGTCTTCATCATATTCCACCTCAGCCTTTGTTGGCTTTTCTTCTACAACAGCGGTAGACACTTCCACATCAGCCGGAGCATATGTTGGACGTTCATTTAATAATTGCGCCAAATAAGTCCTGAATTCTGCAAATTTTGCCAGTTGCGCATCAACCATCGCCTCAACCGAACAATCATCGCCACAGAATTTCGGATTAAAGTTGACATCACTGCCGCTGATATAAAAATCAGATATTTTCTGAGCAAAACGAGCTCTGACTTGCGGCTCATCACCGTAATAATCGCGAATAATATCATAACCGATATTTTCATAACATACATTAACCGCCTCGAGCGTCTGAGACAAATAAGCCGCTGCATCATACATATTTCCTTGCTTCAGCATAGCTTTATCCATCTCCAAATCATCTTGGCGTGTATCTAAACAATCGGCAATCGCCAAACGATATTGCATAAAAGTTTCATCTTGTGGAGCGCTTTTTGTTTCCGTTTTATAAGTATCCGCGGCTCTCAAATTTGGATTATACCATTCATTCAAAGGTTGACGAGCCTGTTCTCTTTCGCTTTTGCTCGGATAAGTATAACCGATTTCATCTTGGTAACGATACTCAGAAGCATTTTCTGTTGCAGATTCGCTTGTTTCATCAGCCTTCTGTGCGTTTATGGTTTTCACCGTCGTTTTAACAGTCTTTTTCTCAACTTTTTCAACTGGAGCCGTTGTTTTCTGTGTATCCCCTTCAACCACGGTCTTCATCGTATTTTTAAGGTCTGTCCCACCATTGACTTCAACCGTCATCTCCTGAGTATTGTCAACAGAAGTTTTAACAGAAGCGTCTTTTTTATCTTCTTTTGAACCAGTCGTCGCAGACACCACACCGGAAGCATTTTCACCAAAAGTAACATTAAGCGGCACAGCTTTAATACGAGTGGCATCTCTGGCCCCCTTCATAGCCACGCCGTTTCCGTCTGCCATCGGTGATGGTCTTTTTTGTTGCGCAGACGCCCCATCAAGTTCAAAAACTCCCTCTAAAATTGCCTCATCTTCAGGACGAATAACCTCCACCGGTTTAGCCCCAACAGTTTCCGCCCACAAACCGACGGCCATCATACAACCTAAAAACACCTTGCGTTCTGTCAACATTTCCCCGTTCCCTTATCTATTTATTAAGGATTTATGAGCTATGATAAAACAAAGAATATAATTGTCAAATTTTTTTAGAGCATCTGGAAAAAAGAACAGTCAATAACTGAATAATGATGCTTTACAGACAACAACCAAGCGATTAGAATATTGCGCAAAAGGAACGATACAAAATGACGATACTGAAAAGATACAAATTTCAACTAGGTTTCTGCGCCCTGTTATTACTCTCAGGCTGTGCATCTGAACCGAAAGAATTTGAATATAAAAATTTACAAGAAGAAGTAGCCGCCATCAAAGAAGACGGAGGCATCTATAAAGTAGGCAATCCGTACACGGTTTTAGGGCAAAGCTACACCCCAAAAGAAGACTATGACTACGAAGAAGTCGGCATGGCTTCTTGGTATGGGGACGATTTTCATAACAAGCGCACCGCTAATGGCGAAACTTATGACATGCGAGCCGTAACCGCGGCGCACCGCACTTTGCCATTACCATCAATAGTGCGTGTCACCAACTTAGAAAACGGCAAATCCATTATTGCCCGTGTAAACGATCGCGGTCCTTATGTTAAAAACCGCATCATAGACTTATCAGAAAAAGGTGCCGAATTATTAGGCTATAAAAACAAAGGCACCACCAAAGTAAAAGTTGAGATATTGGAAAAAGAAAGTCGTGCAATAAAAGAAGCTATGTTATCGCCAAATAACTCATCTAAAACTTATGGCAACAAGACCATTCCATATTCTAACACACAAGCTGTATCAACGGCACAAGCAAGCTCTGCCAATACCAAATATGAAATCAGCACCTCTGCTCGCCGTCCGTTACAGTACACTTCAGAAATAACTCTGGCATCAAATACAGATACCAACGTCAATATTCCGAATAGTGCCGAAGAAGGACCATTTTTTGTTCAGGTCGGAGCTTTTGCAGACTATGACAAAGCCAAACAAATGGCAGACAATATGAAGCGTTTCGGCAACGTATCCATTTACGAAGCCTATTTGAGCAAAAACGGCGTTTACCGTGTTCGTTTAGGCGCTTACCAGAGCAAAGCCGAAGCCATGAAGATTTTAGACCGCGTGTTGGATTACGGACACTCGGACGTAACGATAGTAGAAAAAGAATAGGAGAACAATAAGCCATGTCATTTAGAACATTATGCATATTAGCCATGGGCGTTTCCGTCTTGGCGATGAGCAAAACCGCAAATGCGTTTGAAACCAAAGCCAAGAATGCGATTTTGATGGATTATGAGACCGGTGCGTATTTATTTACCAAAAATCATCAAGATATGATTGCACCGGCGTCTATGAGCAAATTAATGACGGTTTATGTATTATTGAGCAAAATCAAAGACGGCGAAGTTTCGTTAGACGATAAATATACCGTGAGTGAAAACGCATGGCGCAAAGGCGGAGCTGCATCCGGTGGTTCCACCATGTTCTTAAAGATTGGACAAGAAGTTCGTGTTGAAGATTTATTAAAAGGCATCTTAATCCAATCCGGCAATGACGCTTGCATCGTTGTTGCAGAAAATTTAGCTGGTTCCGAAGAAGAATTCGCCTCAATGATGAATGAAACCGCAGAAAAGTTGGGTTTAGAAAATGCCCACTTTGTCAACGCAACCGGTTTACCTCATCCGGAACACAAAATCTCCGTTGAAGATTTAGCGATATTGGCTCGTCACATCATCAAAGAATTTCCTGAATACTATCACTTGTTCTCCGAAAAAGAATTTACCTATAACGGCATCCGTCAAGGCAACCGCAACCCATTATTATATAGCTTAAAAGGTGCCGACGGCTTAAAGACGGGTCACACCTCGGAAGCAGGCTTCTGCCTAACCGGAACAGCCGTAAGAAACGACCGCCGTTTGATTGAAGTCATGACAGGTCTTGAGAGCAACAAACAACGCTCAGAAGAAACCGAAAGTTTAATGACTTGGGGCTTTGCAAACTTTGACAACTACAAATTCTTCACCAAAAATCAAATCATGGCGGAAGTTCCCGTTTGGTACGGAACCTCAAAGAGTGTTGCCGCCGTTGTACCTGAAGAAGTTATCAAAACCATCAAAAAGAGTGGCAAGAGCAAATACGGCGCCAAAATGATTTATGATGAACCATTAAAAGCGCCGATATTGCAAGGCGATAAGATTGGAGAATTATTCATCACCTACAATGATGAAATCGTTGATAAAATTCCGTTGGTAGCCAAAGACAATGTCGCTAAAATCGGACCATTCAGCCGTTTTCTTGAAAACTTAAAATACTTTGTTTTCGGAGCCAAATAAACAATGACGACATCAAACAAAAAAGGTTTGTTCATAACCTTTGAAGGTGGTGAAGGCGCCGGAAAATCAGAACAAATCACGAGATTTGCCGAATATCTGAAAACAAGCGGACACGAAGTTGTTACCACTCGTGAACCCGGAGGAACGGAAACCGGCAAAGAAATCCGTCGCTTATTGGTTGAAGGCGATAAAGATAAATTTGATGAAATCACCGAGATTCTGTTGTTTTACGCCGACAGACGCATAGATTTGACCCAAGTTATCCATCCGGCAATAAAAGATGGCAAAATCATTTTATCAGATAGGTTCAACGATTCGACAATTGCGTATCAATATTACGGTTCCAATAAATTCGCTGACCGCAAGATAATGGACAATCTATATCAAATCGTCGCCGGAGATTTCAAACCGGACATAACTTTTTTGTTAGATATAGATGTCAAAGTTGGTCTGGAAAGAAGTTTTAAAAAAGCACAAACGATGATTAATAAAGAATTGCGTTTTGAAAATGTAGATATAGCATTTCACGAACGCTTGCGCCAAGGTTATTTGGAATTAGCCAAACAAGAACCCGAACGCTTTATCGTAATAGATGCATCCGGCTCCATTGATGAAGTAACCGAAAAGATTATTGAGGCTTATAACCATCGCATAAA
>CASFTO010000012.1 GCA_949297665.1 uncultured Alphaproteobacteria bacterium
ATCCGGCACCCGAAAAGATTTATTACAGGGGCGCAAGATAAGTTGCGCGGTGCCACCCTGATTTATAACTTAACGCGGGTTTAGTTCACTCCATGGTTGTCAGTCATATCACTGCGAACGCGCCCATAAAAACTGGTGCCCCTACTACATAAAAGTTGGGACAACTGGAACAGATTCTATAATGAAATAATGCGAAATGCAAGGATTATTAAGGAAAGTGGAATCGCAAAATATATATAAAAAACCGCGACAAAAAATAAAATGACCGATTCGTATTTTTCACAACAAAAAAACTCACCAAATAGTTGTTTAAAAAAATGACAAATATTTTTATTACACGACACAAAAAGAAAAACAAGTCAAAAATACACCCTCAGAAAGAGTATATAAAACATAGTAAAAACAAATAATTATACACAAAAGCATCTTTAAAAAATAAGAAAACACACCCTATACGGAACAGCAAAAAGAACAATAAAAAATACTTGAACTTGAGTTTTTTTATTTTATTATATAAGCAAGAATAAATAAAAAGGATCTGCAAATGGACAATGACGAATGGGTACTTTTTAAAGAAAATAGAACAAAAACTAAAATACGCGCTTCCATTTCTGCTAGCGGTGCAATAAGTTTTACAAAGGGTACAGCAGCAAAATTCGGTATAAACAAAAACCACCACGGTTTTGCTCGTTTTTATTATAATCAAAAGGCGGGAAAGATAGGTTTTTCATTCGCAGACACTTCTGGAGACTACACAGTAAAAACCAATTTTAGAAAAGATACAGGTTTTTGGTTTTCTGCAAAGGCGTTTTTAGATTGTTTTAATATACGCCCTAAAAAAACAACGCTATACGAAGACATAACATGGGATGCTACAAAAAATCTATTAGTTATAAATCTTGATAGTGCTCATCAGAAAGATTTAAACAACGAACATTTCTCCGAACATGTGAAAGAGGAGCAATATATGTTGTAACAAAATAAACCCGCCCTGCTGCAACAGAGCGGTTTATCGGGATTAACCCTGGATTATCATAGTGATAACACAATGCTATTATAATTCGTCCCGGCCCACAAAGCAAATAAATTATTGCCTCAAATTTCAGGGGAGAAGTTTGCAACAACCGAAAGGAGAATATAATGGCAATGACTGAACTTAACTTTTATGACGTTGGACACGGTTCCTGTACCCACATTATTACACCAAACAATACACATATTTTAGTGGATATCGGTGGTGGAGATAATATGTCCCCTGCTGAACACTTAAAATATTTTCATGGGGTTACGATATTGAACGCTCTCGTTCTTACCCATCCACACGAAGACCACTATCATGATATCAAGAACTTGGAACGTCTGGGTCTAACCCCCAAAGTATTGTCCCGTAACAAAGAAGGATTCCCGATCAAAAAGACCGAACAAAACAAAAAAGATCACGATAAAATTGACTTCGTCAACAATATGCACAACACATACACGACTCCTGTAAAGCCTGAAAATGATCCTTTTTCTGCAACCAATAATGGAGGTGTTTATTGGGAATCATTTTACCCTGCTTCAGCCGATACAGATACAACTGACCCGAATACATATTCTGGTCTGTATGTTTTGAAGTTTGGGGGAACAAAAGTGGTTTTAACCGGCGATAACAATAAAGAAATTCTTGTAAAAATGATTGAACGTTCAGATGTTCGAGCAGCAGTAAAAGACGCTGATTTTCTGCTTGCCCCACATCACGGACGAACAACAGATTTTTGTCTTGAATTTTTCAATCTTGTAAACCCACGAGCAACAATAATTTCAGATAAATGTTGTGAACATGAGAGCCAAGAATGTTCGGCATCGTGCTATAATAATGGCAGAGGAGTGACTTTTAATGGAGAAAAAAGACATGTGTTAACAACACGAAAAGACGGCAATATCAAATTAAGACTCTCTGATTTCGGCGATTTTTCCTTAAGCAATTGGTTCAACAGGGAATAAAAATGGATTGTAAAATACCTTTTTACAATTTGCTAAACATGTTATTTGTGGGCGTTATTTTCGGCATCTGCTGGATTTTTATCGACCCACATAACACATCGTTGGCATTGCGAACATTTCAGATGATTTTAAACAACAAGTCATCAGAAATGTTTTGCCTGCCATTCTTTGCTTACCTTATCGGATTAACGATTAACCGTATAGCGTCCCTACTATTCGAAAAAATATTTAATACAAAAAAAAGATCTGATCAACGAAATTGGATTTCTAGACAAATACAAATAGAATGGCGCAGCTACAAAGCATACATTGACGCAGAAAAAAAAGATCAAAAACTTATAATACTTTCTCGTGAATACGCACTCTCCAGGAACTTAACGGTAATGTTTTTTATACTATGCATAATGTCCATCATAAACACAAAATTAAACTTGGCCATTTTTTTCGCCTCTCTTGGAATTTTATTTTATTTTTCCGCAAAAAAACACGTAAAAAAGATAGTGGAACGTATAGACGAAGCGCTAAAAAAACATATATAAATGCCGACTAAGAATAGGACTGGTAGATATTCACACTTAAACATAGTTCAAAATGGGCTTTTAATAAGGGCGCATTGGGCGAAGTATCCAAAACAACGAAGCCCAATATGCGCCCGCCTTACATGCATAAAATGGCATTTTTAAACCGAAAAATCCGCAAATTTCAAACAGTTATAAAAACCCCAAGGTTTTGATTTTAACAAAAATGCAGACCTTTCTAAAAGTAACCCTTCATTTGATTATTTACTAACCCATTTTGCAATATCAACAAAATTTACCAGCGCAAGCCCCAATAAACCGATAATAAAAACAAAAATCTGAACTATGATAACGTCCCTTAGCACCAACATAACAAAAGGTATGTTTGTACTTACATTAAAAATTATGCATGTAAGTATAAAAAATATGGACATCCCGACAATCGTCGAAAAAACAACGCTTAATATTTGCTTCATACTATTTCTCCTTTATAAAAAAATAAACCGCCGAAAGGAACAGGCGGTCGGGAAGTTTAGAAAATCATAGTTAGAAATGACCCCGAATGGCTTTCAGTATAAAAACCTCTTTTATAACCATCGGCTTCCCGACCGTATAAACACGATCAGGAATATCGACACAAAAGTCGACATACGGGGATTCAATGTTTTTCAACATCGTCTAACTATGGAACTTTCTAACGGTTCCTGAACACACGTCCCCCACGGGTTCACATTAATTCTAGCTTTAAAGCAGCAGAAAATCAATCATTTTTAAAAATTATACCAAACGGTTTAATTTTCTTGCAAAACGCATTTATTAAGCTAAAATGCACATGAAAGGAGTTTTTATGACAGGAACACGGTATTTTTTGCCGCAAGATGAGATTACCCAGTTTATAGACGCTTTTTCAGGTAACAGACAGTATCTCGATTATATCCGCACAAAAAAATTTGCCGTCAAATCTACAGATTTAACATACAGAATAATCAATACATGGACAAATTTTGGTTTATTAAACGACAACCGAAAACGATATGAACAAGGTTGGAGAAAGTTTTCAATCATTGATTTATTTTGGATAAAAATAATAGAAAAAGTGCGAAATTTCGGTTTTTCTCTTGAAAAAATCAAACAAATTAAAAATTACCTTTTTTCAAAAATAAAGCTTTACGGTTTACAAAATCAGGTTATAACAACCGATTTTATTATCATTGAATTCGCTTTTTTTCGCACCTGTTCGTTTTCTGGCGGTGGAAACACTTATTTAATGATAGAAAATGACGGATGCTCAACTATCATTACGCCAAGAGATTTTGTAATCAATAACGGGTTAAATCAATTGCCCAACAGTTACATCTTTCTGAATCTTAATAAAATCGCAAAAGAAATTTTTGGGGATAAAATACAGATTCACTCTGACAATTTGTTCCAACTAGATGAAACTGAAATTGAATTTATAAAAGCGAAACGATTAGAGAATAATGATTCCATTATTTTGGAACAAAAAAACAATTCAGACATCATAAAGGCACAAAAAAGCACCTATACAAAAGACGCAGGCGGATTACATAATATAATTAATCAGATAAAAACCGGCGAAATTGTAAACGGTAATTTTTATAATGGCACTTTAGAAAAGGTGACAACTCAAACAAAAAAAGTAATAAAGAAAAATTCATGAAAAGCGGAAACACTGTTTTGATTATTGGAGGCCCCGAGATCAAAGCGCAACATATTAGGTTGTTGCTATGGCGACGATGTCGGTGGCAGAATGCCGCAAATACCTCAAAAACATTAGTTTAACCGATAAAGAAATAGAGTGTTGCAGAGATAATCTGACAATCATAATTAACACTATTTTTAATAAGGTTTTACAAAATGGAACAAATAAAAATTAATACAGCAGTTGCATATTACAGGGTTTCAAGCGACAAGCAAGTAAGCCAAGGTAACGGTCTGGATACACAACAATGGGCATGCGAATCTTGGGCGCAACGGAATAACTGCACAATCGAAAAATTTTATATAGATGCGGCGAAAACAGGAACTAAAACCGAAGGACGTGATCAACTTGCAGAAATGATAGATTATCTATCAAAAATAAAAGAACCTCGTCTGGTATTATTTTATGACATAAGCCGATTAGCACGCAACGCAGGAGATTTCATTAAATTACGCAAATCTATGGAACGATGCGGGCACAGATTGGCAACATGCAAAGGGATTTTAGAAACAAGCCCTGTCGGGAAATTCATGGCAACAATAGAAGCGGCACAGGCAGAGTTATTCGCAGACCAGAACAGAGAAAGAACTATTGCCGGTATGCGTGAAGCCGCCAGAAATGGGTATTGGATTACGCAACCACCAAAGGGATACCAATTCGTAAAAATTGGCGCACGCAAAGAATTAAAACGACATGAACCATTGGCAGGGATAATACAAGAAGCCCTAGAACAATTCGCCAGCGCAAAATTAGTGTCTCAGACCGATGTAGCAAACTTTTTAACAGAAAGGATGCACTTAGCCGGCGTCCCTACCCCAAAAAACATATTTGATTTCGTGAAACGCATCTTAACCGACCGTAAATATACTGGTATATTCGCATATCCTAAATATGATATTCCAGTCCAAAAATGGCATATAGAACCATTAATAGATACTGCGACATTTGATTTAATCCAAGACCGCCTACATGGACGAAACCGCCTTAGACACAAGAAATACAACAAACATGATGAACGCTTCCCTCTTAAGGGATTTATAACCTGTCCCGAGTGTGGTCGCCCGTTAACTGCTAGTATGACGAAAAGCGGAAAATATCCATACTATCAATGTCAAAACAAGAACTGCCCTAAAAAGAAACTTGCCAACGTATCACCGCAAATTTTGCACAAAGAATTTGAAACAGAGGTTTTGAATAAAATTGCCCCGAAAGAGAATCTGATTGCACTGGCACGAGCATTAGCAACAAGGGAATATTCAAACCGCAATAAAGCTGCATGTGCGAATAACGAAGAAAAAAAGAAACGCATATCTGCAATAGAACAAGAACAATCATTAATCACTGACGCATATATCAGCGCAAACGATGTTATGAAAAAGGCACTTAACGCAAAAATTAATGCGCTGGAATCAGAGAGATTATCACTACAATCAGAAGTTGATAACTTTACCCCTGAATTAATACCATTTGATGAAGCATTCGGATATGTATCTGATTTTATTTCACGCCCCATTGAAGCATGGAAAAATGGAGATTACAACATCAAACAAGTAGTCCTAAATTTGTGCTTTAGGGACAAAATTTCCTACAACAAAGAACAAAAATTTGGGACTATAAATTTATCCCCGATTTTCGGGCTATTTAACAGTTTTTCGGGGGAGAATTCTTTAGTGGTGCCCTAAGCAAGAATCGGACTTGCGACTCGTCCTTACCAAGGACGTGTTTTACCACTAGACTATTAGGGCATTAATTAAGCCAATTATAAGGTCTTTACCCGAAATTGCAAGTATAAAAATCCCGCATGTAGCGGGA
>CASFTO010000013.1 GCA_949297665.1 uncultured Alphaproteobacteria bacterium
CAGTAAAGGGCATGTTATCGGTGAGCAAGAAGTGAAAGCTGCCGTGCGTATTTGCGGTGGTGCTGAAACTCATGATGAAAAACAGTCTTTGAGCGAGATTGTTTTGAAAACCAAAAAACGTTATATCTATCCGCGCTCGGCAACTCAGGCTAAATATATTACCGAAATGATGAAAAATGAATTAGTCTTCGGGTTAGGACCTGCCGGTACCGGTAAAACATATTTGGCAGTGGCTTTGGCGGTGTCTATGATGATTGAGGGGGCTGTTGATAAAATCATTCTTTCTCGTCCTGCGGTTGAGGCCGGTGAAAACTTGGGCTTCTTACCTGGGGATTTGAAAGAGAAAGTTGATCCGTATTTGCGTCCGCTTTATGACGCTCTTTATGAGATGCTTCCGGCTGAACAAGTTGATAAGAAATTGGCTTTAGGTGAAATCGAAATCGCTCCTTTGGCGTTTATGCGCGGACGTACACTTTCTAACGCGTTTGTTATTTTGGATGAGGCACAGAATACAACACCTATGCAGATGAAAATGTTTTTGACACGTTTGGGGGAAAATTCACGAATGGTTGTTAACGGTGACCTTAGTCAGGTTGACTTGCCTCGTGGCGTAATCTCAGGTTTGCGTGATGCTCTTGAAACTTTGAAGGGCGTTAGTAATATCAGTTCGGTAACCTTCTCGGCTAATGATGTGGTTCGTCATGGTTTGGTTGCTAAAATCGTTAAAGCGTACGAAGAGAAAAGTAAAAGGGAACATGATGAAGAGTAATATTGTTCTGAATGTGACGGTCGATAATCCGTTGTGGACGGAAGCCGTTGATTTTGACGCTGTGAAAGTGGCTGAGGAAATTAAAGATTTGGCCTTTAACTATGTCTGTGAGGTGGCGGATATAGATTTTTTGGAATTGAGCAAAACTTTTGATGTTAATGTGTCGCTTAGCGATGATGAGGAAGTTCATCGCTTAAATAAAGAATTCCGTGGAATGGATAAACCGACGAACGTGCTTTCTTTTGCTAATGTTGATGATGATGAATTTTGGGATATGCTCGATAAATCCGAGCGTTTGGATTTAGGCGATATTATTCTTGCGTTTGAAACATTGAAACGTGAAGCTGATGAAAAGCAAATTACGGCTTATGCGCATTACTGTCATTTGTTGGTACACGGATTTTTGCATATTCTCGGGTTTGATCATCAAACTGATGATGAAGCTGATGAGATGGAGGCTCTTGAAGTTGAAATTTTAGAGCAATTCTCTATCGAGAATCCTTATGCCGATGATGTGGATGAATAATTTATGTCGTGGGGAGAATTAAAACAAATTTCCGTTAAACGGATGTTGTGGAGCGGAAAGTTTGCTCAGCTGAGCTTAGCTTTTTTTGCCGGTGGAATGGCGGCGTTTATCTTTCCACCATTTGTTTCTAATGTTATTGGATTTGCAGCTTTGATTTTCTTTTTGACGATGCTCTTTACAACAGAGTGTCGTCAAAAAAAGTTGTTTGGCTTAGCTTATGCGTTTGGTTTTTCTTTTTATGCCGTCAGTTTTGCTTGGATATGTAATGCGTTATTAATTGATGAGCAGAAATTTATGGCGTATGTACCGATTGTGTTTGTAGCTATCGGCGGTTTTTTCGCTTTGTTTTGGGCTTTGCCGGCGATGGCGTTGGCCTGGGGGCGTAATATTTATGCAAAAGTACTCTTTTTTTGCGCTTCTTTTGTTGTTTTTGAGTGGATTAGAAGTTTTATTTTTACCGGATTTCCATGGAATTTGTTAGGGACAGCTCTCAGTTTTGACCCACGACTTATTCAGGGTGCGACAGTCTTTGGTACATACGGATTGTCTTTGCTTTTGTTGTTAATGCTTTCCGGTGCGGCGATGTTGGTAATAGGGATTTTTAAACGATGTTTTGATGTTAAAGCTCTGGTTTTTATTTTGCTACCATTGTTGATTTTGGGCGGTTTTGCTTTATCTTATCAACCTCTGAAAAAAGGTGATTTTATTGTTCGTTTGGTGCAGCCGAGTATTCCGCAAACGTTTAAATGGAATAGGCAAATGGCTGAGGATAATCTTCACCAATATATCAATTTAAGTAAAAGTCAGCCGCTTGATAATGTTCGTTTGGTTGTATGGGGGGAAACTGCAAGTCCATTCTATTTGGATAGAGATGAACAGCATTTGCAAGAAGTAACTGCCGCTATTCCTGAAAATGGTTTCTTGATTACGGGATTATTGCGTGCCGGATTGGAAAATGGTGTTTTTGTACCGTTTAATTCTATGTTTGTTATTGATAAGAAAGGTCATATTCGGGATTATTATGATAAATCTCATCTTGTTCCATTTGGTGAATATTTGCCGTTGCGAGAATATTTGCCCGGTTTTATGGAGCCGGTTGCTAACGTGGTTGGTGATTTAGAACAAGGCGAAAAGTTTAAGAATCTTCAGGTTGCCGGATTGCCACTTATGGGGGGAGCTATTTGTTATGAGATTATTTTTCCGAAAAGTGTTGTTAATCCTTATCAAAAACCCGAAATTTTAATTGTTGTGGCTAATGACGGTTGGTACGGTTTGAGTGCCGGTCCTTATCAGCATTTGGCGGCAGCTCAGATGCGGGCAGTCGAAGAGGGGGTTACCGTTATTCGCAGCGCTAATACCGGTATTAGTGCGGTGATTGCGCCTAATGGGGATATTTATGGGCGAATAGGCTTAAATGATGTCGGAATTTCTGATGTTATACTTCCTGAACAATTGACTTATCCGACACTTTATAATCAATACGGAAATTGGTTGCCTTGTGTGTTGATTGCGTTGTGTTTTATTTTAGGTGCTTGGGTTTCCGCTTGTTCTTTGAAAAGATAATTGAGCAAAAAATCGTCTGTACATTAACCTGATAGTTGGGCAAAAATGTTATTGCAACTTATAAAGTAGTAGTGTATGAAGTTGTTATTAGTGGTACTTTAATGTAGGAGAAAAATGATGGCGCGCGGACGTAAAAAAAAATCAAATAATTTGGGTGATAATATGGGGAACGATCCTTCTAATGATGCAAGTATCGGACCGATTGATGTGCATGTCGGAGCGCGTATTTGTGCACGTCGTAAATTGTTGCAGCTTAGTCAAAAACAAATGGCTGAAAAACTCGGTATTACTTTTCAACAAGTGCAAAAGTACGAAAAGGGAGTTAATCGTATCGGGGCGGGCAGACTTTATACTATTGCCGTTATTTTAGGGGTGGATATTGATTATTTTTATAGCGGACTTACTCCAAATCAAACTAATCAAATGGCTGAATATTCTAACGGCGCAAATTTGAAATTCTTACATGAGGATGAAAGCGAGTTTAAATCCGACCCAATGCAGGGGGCTGAGGCTGTGATGCTCCTGAAGGCTTTTTATTCCTTGCCGACGAAAGCTCGGCACGCTTTGTTGATGATGTTGACAAGTCTTAAAGATAGAGAAGATACGGATGGCGATGCTTAATCTTAATCAAATCCCAAATGTGCCGAAATTCTTTGGACGAAGAAAAGGGCGTGTTGTTCGCAAAGCAAAACAGTTTTTGTTAGAAAATATGTTGCCGCAAATGAGAGTTACTCCGCAGACGGATTTTAATGCTGAAAATTTGTTCGCTTCAAATAAACAAGAAATTTGTTTGGAAATCGGTTTTGGTGATGGGCAACATTTGTTTGGTCAGGCTCTGAAAAATCCTCAGAACGGATATATCGGGGTGGAAGTTTTTCAAAACGGTGTGGCGAATTTGCTCACGCTTATCAGCGGAATTAAAGATGGAGATAATTTACCCGATAAAATTGATGTGCATGATTATACTGTCCAAAATGTACGGGTTTTTGATGATGATGTTCGTCTGCTTTTTCAGGCTTTGCCGGATGCATTTTTTGATAAAATTTATTTGCTCTTTCCGGATCCATGGCCTAAAAATAAACATGCCGGCAGACGTTTTGTAAATCCTGAAAATTTAAAAGAAATCCGGCGCATTTTAAAAACCGGTGGGCTTTTTCGTATTGCAACTGATCATCCTATTTATAAAAGATATGTTTTGCGTACCATGCATGATAATGCAAATTTTGTATGGACGGCAAAATGTGGAGATGATTGGCGAAAAGAACCTGACGATTGGGTTAAAACTAAGTATCAACAGAAGGCTATTCGCGAGGGAAGACGTCCGGTCTTTTTTGATTATAGAAAAATTTAAGTCGTTTTTTAGGAATTTGGGAGATAGTGGAGGAAAATTATAGAGAATACGCTCATATCTCTTGTTGAAAATATTTAATATCGGATAAGTTTATCTGCGCGTAGAAGAATATAAAAAAGGTTCGGATGTTTTATTCCGAACCTTCGTGTATCAATTTCGGCGGAACTTAATTTCTTCCGCGAATGAAATCCGCCGCTGTCAAAAGTAACGTCTTGCCTTTTTGCAAAATATTCGTTTTGTCTTTTTCTTGTATTTGCTTTGAAATGGAATCCGGAGTTTTTTGTTTGTTTTGTTTGTGTTGAGCAATGCGGGCTTTGCTTTCCGCCAATTCAATGGCTTTTTGGTAGTTGTTAGCCAGATTTTTGGCACCCGATAATTCCAGTTCCTTATATTGACGAATAATATCCGGGGTGAGAATATTTAATTCGTATAATTCATCTACACCATATCGTCTGCTTTTGCCGGTTACCCAGTTTTTTACTGTTTCACGGAGTGTCTGATTCTTATTTTTGGAATTTGTCAGATGTGTTCTTAAATTTTGCGCATCTTTCAACGCAGCTCTGCCGTTGCCTTTCCAGTTGATGCTGCTGATAGCCGCTGCTATGGCAAACGGAGGTAAACGAGTGGCATCCAAATTGCCGTTTTCGTCTTTTAAATTCATGCTGCGAGCCAGAGCTGCCGTGACGTGTTTTGTTTTACCAGGACGACCTAATTGATAGAAGGCCAAATTGTAGTCTTCAATTTGTTGTATCAATAATTCTTCGCTTGGGAAAAGTTCTGTTAAGCATAGATAGTTTTTAGTGGTGCTGCTTAGATGAACAGGTTGGCCGACTTTTTTCTTTTTTTCTTCTTCGGTGGCCGTTATAAATTCTTTTAGCTCCGCTGAGGCTACGGTTTTCCATGCATTGTCATTTAGATAAATGCTTTTGTATACGTCGCCGTGTAAAATGGCATCGCGTTCATCCATCGGGCGCAAATCTCCGTTTTCGTCAAAAAACTTATGTTCCAATTCTTTGGCAACACTTTCAACGGGACCTTTGGTGCTTTTTATTAAGGGCAGAACATATTGTCTGGTTTGGGGATTGGCCGCAAGATATTTTATAAATGATGAAACGGCGGCATCATCCATTTGTGAGGGACCTTTGGTTATTCCTGTTTTACTCATTATGCGCAAATCTATAACATATTTGGCTAATTGGTCTTCATTGGGTTTGGGGTTATATGTTTGACATTCACTGCGGTATACAAGGCTTAATGTGTTGGCCTTGGTTAATTCATTTTTTAAAACGCGTTTAAGTTCTATTTTGCCACTTTTTTGGTATTTGTCTGCGTTTATGATGTATGTGTATTCATTTTTGTTATAGGCGCTGACTTCCGTATCTGAAATTTCGGGAATATCTTCAAAACGATGATAGATTTTTTCCGCATTTCTGCGGGATATAGTTGGTCGACGCGCCGAATTTAATTCTGATGTTTGTTCATCTGTCGGCGTGTTTGATATTATAATCTCCTTTTTTAATGTATCTAACGGCTCAGCTTGGATTTGATTCTTTTGCGGAAGACCAGATAAAGCCGCTCCGGCGACAACTATTCCTGCACCGGCTATATATTTTGCTTTTGACATTTTTTATATTTTCCTCTTTAAATATAAATGTTTATATCCCTATGTGTCCTTTTATAATTTAGCATATAAAATTTCATTTGTCCAGTGGGTTATGAAATTATTGTTCATGTTCGTATGTTTTTTTCTCTTTCTAAACGGGGCTTTTTTAAAAGACGGTGGAAAAGTGTCACTTTTTAAAGGTAAAATTAAATTTTATGTATTAACTTCATTAAGACTTGGAGAAGCGTGGCTTCTTTTAATGACTTGATAAAGGTAATAAATTTAAGGAAATAAAAATGGTATCATTAGCAGAGAAAATGGCCGCCAATATGGACGCATCCGTGTTTAGTAAAGCTACGGATTTGAAAAAACGTTTGTTGTTTACGGTGTTGGCCTTGATTGTTTTTCGTTTGGGAACTTTTATCCCTCTTCCGGGAATTGATTCTCGCGTTTTGGCGGAGATTTTTGCCAGACATTCTAACGGAATCTTGGGAATGTTTAATATGTTTTCCGGTGGCGCGTTAGAGCGTATGACTATTTTTGCGCTTAATATTATGCCATATATTTCGGCGTCCATTATCTTGCAACTCGGACAGTCTATCGTGCCGTCTTTGGCTGCTTTGAAAAAAGAAGGTGAGGCCGGACATCGTAAAATGATGCATTATACGAAATTGTTGACGGTGCTTATTACTATTGTTCAGGGATATGGTATCGCTGTCGGGTTGATGAGCTTGGCTAACGCTGACGGTTCCAGCGCAGTGGTTATTGCTCCTTATACGTTTATCTTTTCTACCATCATTTCTTTGACCGGCGGTACAATGTTTATTGTTTGGTTGGGTGAACAAATTACTTCTCGCGGGGTCGGGAACGGTTCTTCTTTAATCATTACTGTCGGTATTATTGCAAATATTCCTTCCGCAATCGCTCAGACTTTGGAATTGGGACGTATCGGTTCTATGTCGCCGTTGGTGATTTTGGGATTGTTTGTGATGAGTATTGCGTTGGTTTTCATTATTTTGAAAGTTGAGATGGCACAGAGAAGAATTTTGGTTCAATATCCTAAGCGCCAGGTTGGCTTGCGTATGACTTCGGCCGAGAGTTCGCACTTGCCCTTAAAGGTTAATCCGACAGGCGTTATTCCGCCGATTTTTGCCAGTGCGTTGTTGCTGTTGCCAATTACGATTGCTAATATCTGGTCCAATAATGGTCCGGAATGGGTGCAAACTTTAAGCAGATACCTAAGTCATGGACAACCGTTGTATTTGGCTTTGTATGCTTTCTTAATCGTCTTCTTTGCTTTCTTCTATACAGCGGTGGTGGTTAATCCCGAAGAAACAGCGGAGAATTTGAAAAAACACGGCGGCTTTATTGCCGGTATTCGTCCGGGTAAAAATACTGCGGAGTATCTTGATTATGTTGTTACGAGATTGACGGTGCTTGGTGCTTTTTATTTGGCGGCGTTATGTATTTTGCCGGAAATCTTAATCGCAAAATTGTCAGTCCCGTTTGTTTTGGGGGGGACAACTTTGCTCATCGTGGTTCAGGTTACGATGGATTTTATTACACAAGTTCAATCGCACTTGATTGCTTATCAGTATGAGGGACTTTTGAAAAAGGCTTCTTTGGTCAGCAAAAGGAAAAGATAAATAATGGCGAATAAAAATTTATTTGTTGTTTTTACCGGCGCGCCCGGGTGCGGAAAAGGCACCCAGGCTCGCATTTTGTGTGAGAAAACGGGAATTTGCCATTTGTCAACCGGTGAAATGCTCCGTGCGGAAATCAAAAAAGCTACTCCTTTGGGGTTAGAACTTAAAGAGGCTTTGGATGCCGGCGGGTTTGCTTCGGATGATTTGATTATCCGCATGGTTGAAGAGCGAATCGGACAGGAAGATTGTCTACATGGATTTTTGTTGGATGGGTTTCCTCGTACACTTGTTCAGGCCGAGATCTTGGCGGATTTGCTTAAAGCAAAAAAACAAAAACTGGATGCGGTTATCGAGATCCAAGTTCCAGATGAAATTATTATGGAACGAATTTTAGGACGCTATGCTTGTATGAAATGTGGACGCGGTTATCATGATAAATTCTTGAAGCCAAAGGTTTATGGAGTTTGTGATGAGTGTGGCGGGGTCGATTTTTCTCGCAGACAAGATGATAATCGTACAACAGTTCATAATCGTTTGGTCAATTTCAGAGCTTATACTTATCCGACAATTCCTTTTTTTGAAAAAGAAGGATTACTCAGATGTGTTGACGGAACAGGTACAATCGAGGCGGTTGCTGCGAAAATCGAAAAAGTTTTGGGTTTGAACGAATTGTAGCGATTCTCGTTCTTGAATTAATAATTTATTAAAAATATGTAATTTTTTTGTATTTTTTTTAAAAGAAGTGTTGACTCTAAGAAATTATGCCCTATAATCCGCATTAATTTTGAAGAGTGGTGATCAACTTTTTGAATGGTTTAATTGTTTAAATAAATGGAGAGTTAATTTGGCTCGTATAGCTGGTGTAAATATTCCTTCTGCCAAGAAATTGGAGATCGCTTTGACCTCTATCTATGGTATCGGAAGAGAAACCGCACAGGTTATCTGTGCAAAAGCGGGCGTTGCAGGTGATCGTCGTGTACATGAATTGTCCGATGAAGATATCGCAAAGGTTCGTGAAGTAATTGATAAAGACTACCTCGTTGAAGGCGAACTTCGTCGTGAAGTTGCTGTTAATATTAAACGCTTGATGGATTTGGGCTGCTATCGTGGTCTTCGCCATCGTAAAGGGTTGCCTGTTCGTGGTCAGAGTACTAAACAAAATGCGAGAACCCGTAAAGGTAAACGCAAGACTGTGGCTAACAAGAAGAAATAAGTGAGGTAGTGATGGCAAAAACAGTTATTAAAAGAAAAGAAAAAAAGAACATCACATCCGGTGTCGCTCATGTAAATTCTACTTTCAATAATACACGGGTTACAATTACGGATGCTCAGGGTAATACAGTTTCTTGGTCTACGGCTGGTGCTCAGGGCTTTAAAGGTTCCAGAAAGTCTACTCCTTATGCAGCTCAGGTTGCTGCTGAAGAAGCTGGTAAAAAAGCTCAGGAAAATGGTATGAAAACTCTTGAAGTCGAAGTTAAGGGACCTGGTTCTGGACGCGAATCCGCAATCAGAGCTTTGCAGGTTATCGGCTTTACCATTACTTCTATCCGTGATGTGACTCCAATTCCACATAACGGCTGCCGTTTAAGAAAACGCCGCAGAGTTTAATTTTGTCGCAGAGGAAGGGGAACCTTCCTTCTGCTTGTTTATTGCGTATAAATCTATTAAGAGGGTATTCCGGTGATTCAGAAAAATTGGCAAGAACTTATAAAACCAACTAATCTAGAGGTTGTTCCAGGCGAAGGCAGGAATGTTGCTAAGATAGTTGTAGAACCTTTAGAAAGAGGTTTTGGTTTAACTCTCGGTAACGCATTAAGAAGAGTATTGTTGTCTTCTTTACAGGGTGGTGCGGTTACCGCAGTAAAAATTGACGGCGTTTTACATGAATTTTCGGTTATCGAAGGCGTTCGTGAAGATGTTACCGATGTTATCCTGAATATTAAAGGACTCGCTGTTGCTGTTCATTCTGAGGGACAGAAAACAATGCGCTTAAAAGCTGAGGGTCCGATGGTTGTTACTGCCGGTATGATTGAAACAGGTCATGATGTTGAAATTATGAATCCTGATCATGTTATTTGTACTTTGGATACAGGCGCGAAAATTTCTATGGAATTGATCGTCGGTACCGGTAAAGGTTATGTTCCGGCTGTTCAGAATAAAATGGCTGATGCTCCAATCGGTGTGATTGCAGTTGATGCTATTTATTCTCCGGTCAGAAAGGTTTCTTACAAAGTTGAAAAAACTCGTGTTGGGCAAAATACTGATTATGATAAGTTGACTATGGTTGTTGAAACAAATGGTGTTGTTTCTCCAGAAGATGCCGTTGCTCTTTCTGCGCGTATCTTGCAAGATCAGTTGAAGCCGTTTATTAACTTTGATGAGCCAGAAAGCGAAGTTGAAGATGTTAAAGAAGAACTTCCTTTCGATAGAAACTTGTTGCGTAAAGTTGATGAACTCGAATTATCCGTTCGTTCTGCTAACTGCTTGAAGAATGATAATATCGTTTACATTGGTGATTTGGTTCAAAAGACTGAAGCTGAAATGCTCAGAACACCGAACTTTGGTAGGAAATCTTTGAATGAAATTAAAGAAGTTTTGGCAAAGATGGGTATTCACTTGGGTATGGAAACTCCAGGTTGGCCGCCTGAGAATATTGAAGAGTTAATTAAAAAATGTGATGAGCATTTTTAAGAGAATCTAAAATATTGTGTGAGAGGGCCGGATAACTTCCGGCTCTTTTTTGTATCTAGAAAATTGTGCAAAAACTGTGCGAAAACATTTGAATTTTATGTGTTAGATGAGGGGGCAGGTGTTGTAATGAAGTTTAGTGGAATTTGAAAATTGAAATGGTATTGAGCGCAGTGCTGTATCTTCATTTAGGTAAGTTTTTTAATTTACGTTCTTTAGAAAATATAAATTTGCTTTTTGTGTCGTCTTGATGTTGATACCTCTTTTTTTATTAGGGAGAGGTTGTTGTTATGTGAAACTTGAAACATTGTTGTTATTTTTGAGTAGTGTTTTGTTATGTATTGTGTGTATTCAAAATGTTTTTATAAAGATGTCTATCTGTGTATATTTCTTTAAATTCAATTATTTATTCTAAAAACTGAGATATGCTATAGTGTTTGCGAGAAGGGATTGAGTAAGTAATTTGGCTTAACAGATAGAAGGAGAAGAAAATGAAATTATTACAGCTTGCAAAGCAATTACCAGAGAAATTATCAAAAGAGCAACAAAAATGTCTTGATGATTTAGACTTGTGTTTTTTGAAAGATGTTAACTTTGAAGAGAGTGAAGCATTTTGTTCAGGTTTTCCTGGGATATGGCGTGAACTAGTACATGAAGAGGTTGCGCTAAATAGGGGAAGTTCTGAGGTAGATGTTTCTTATCAAAGTATTAAAGAAAAGGCTAATATCAAACTTTTACGGAGATTTGTTGAAAAAGCTAAAAAAGATGGACAGTATTTTAAGGTAGGGGATGGTAATCTTTTGATTCTTGCTCTTAACGTGGATGCTATGCATGGATATTATAAAAAAGATGAAATACAGAATGGTTTGATTACACCTATTTCTTATGTTTCTCATTGTGATGATGCTTTAGAGCACTATTTGTGTCGTAGCCATTTTTATTTGGAGGTGGAGCAAGGAGCGGTTGCGGTATTGGGAGGTGTTTCTTTAAGTGATTTACCTAATGATGATGAATTAGAGCATTTGCTTGATGTATGTGGAGGGCATGGTCGGAAAATCTTATTTTATGCTTTTCCTACGCTAAGGTATAAATTAAAAGCAAAATATGATTTTATGAAGTATAAATGGCGTGATTGTTCTTGGTGTGTTATGAATGAGATTGAGGATATTTTGAGATAAGGCACCTCTGTGGTTAAAATATACTTATTGACAAAAAAGTCAAAAAATGATATAAAAGAGCCGTAATTTAAAATTTTATATATTATGATGAAAAATATTTTTGCTTTGCTTGTACAATTTGTGCAGGGGGGCAAGCAGTTAGAAAAAGAAAGTGAACAAGTTTCTACCAATGTTGCGGAAAAAATCGCACGAGTTCGTGAGCGAGTAGGGGAATTTTTAAATATCCCAGAAGGGTTAGAGCTATCAGATTTTATTGCTCCTCGCGCTAACGTAGCGATGGGGGAATTTAAAAATCTAATCTTGACCGCAAAAGATGCGGCGGATTGTTTCGCATACATGCTTCAGGTGCCGGAGATTTCTGAACAAGATGTTTCGCTGGTTTATTTGAAGCAGAATTTCAAAGAAAACCAATACTTCGTTAACCTCGGTTATTGCTGGGTTTACAGGGAGTATTACATTTCTTTAAAAGACAGTTGCGAGTACGGCTTCTTTGACGCTCGTATGTATGAACAGCAGGCAGACAAAACTCTCTGTACCACATTGGTAATCAAGCCAGAGTATTATCTGGACTTGGTGATTGACAAGGGCAAAGTTAAACCTCGTTGCATTCGCTATTTCTTGTGGCACGAAAAATACTACAGAAATGATGAGGTTAAACTCTTTGCAGACAATGCAACGGTTGAGGAAGTCTTGAAGAGTTGCGATTATGTGAAGAAATTTGCATAATTCGTTTCATCTCTCTAAACTTAAAATCTAAACTTAAAGCGGCAGTTAAAAACTGTCGCTTTTTTGTATTTTGAAAACCACGCGTTAGACGCGTGGTTCAGTAAAGCTTATAGCGATGAGTTTGACATAACGCTCCATAAGGTTAAAATATTGCGGTCTGCCAAGACGCAATATAACCTTATGGAGATCATTTATGAAA
>CASFTO010000014.1 GCA_949297665.1 uncultured Alphaproteobacteria bacterium
CGATACTGATAAAGTTTCTTTACGCGGCGGTGCTATTCGTGTTTATACCGCTGAAGGTTATGGCGGTGCCGAAAAAGGACCGGTAGCGTTCCAACCAACGGCTAATAATACTATTAAAAATGAATATGCGGATTTGGCAGGAAAGACTTTGGAACACCTGACGGCAATTACCTCTAAATATACAGATATTATGGGCAGTACTTATATGGGTAATAAAAATATGAGTTCCACCGCGTCTAACGACGGAAGTTATTCTCGTGTTGATTATACTTTGGGTGTTGCAGGTTCCGCTTGGATTGATCAATTGTTATGGGCGCGTAAAGCATGGTTTCAACAAGCAGGTATGCAAGAACTTCACGCCGGTTTTGAGTCTTTTGACCAGTTCTCAAGTTCTCCTCAAACCGCTTGGTTAAACGCTTATGACGATATGGTCGTTATTCGTAACCCCGATAAAATCGCTTCAGGAAGTTCTAAAGGGCAAATCTTTGGAGCGAATAGCGATGTTATGCTCTATACTAACTCTACTCTTGCTTATATGGGAGATACCGATGGCGCTTGGGCCGCTTTTGAAAACGGCAGCGCGCGTATCGGTGCCGGCGACCAAACTACCGGTGCTCTTAAAAACTACTTCTTGGCAGATAATGTCGGCGGTGACGGTTCGGCTAATGTCGTCGGTTCAACTTTGGTCAACCTTTATACTATTGATGATAAAGTTTCAAGCGTGGTTGATGTGCAACGTGAAGCTATGCGTTTTGCCGGTCATTGGACTTCTTCTTATGCAAACAGAATTGATGCCAAAACCGGTACGTTTACCATTAAAACGAAAGACGTCAGCTCTACTGATGAAGATGAGGGCGCTCAGTTCTATGCCGATGCCGATAAAATCAGAACGAGATGGGTCGATTTTCAGGTTGAAGACGACTCCAGTCTGGTTCGCTTTAAAGTCGCTCCAAATGTCGATCCTGAAAGTATAACAGATGAGGCAAATGTTCAAGTTAACGGCTCTTTCCATGTCACAGGAAATGAGGTTATTCATATCGCTTCCAACTCTTCTAACGCGGTTGGTACGGCTGATAATGATCACGCTATGTTTGAAATCGATCCTGAGTATATTCAGGTTTGGGCGAGAGATAGCGACGGAAACTACGCGGCAGGCGGTTCTTCCGCAGGCGGTTATTACGCTATGTTGAAAATTAATCCGAGTGATGTTCATGGCGGTTCCAGCGATATTAATGATACCAGGGAGGCTTCTATCTATATCCGTAAAGGCGCAATAGAATTAGAAGAAAGTTATAGTAATAGCGGTTCTACTTCTACTTATGCGGCTGACGAAGGATTTGGTTATATTAAAGCTAACCGTTTCGTTTCCAATACTAATGAAATTGTTCCGGAAATCGCCGGTAAAGAGGATAGGGGAACCATGTATGATCAATATATGGTTAATCCGGCTTATACCTCGGTTATGCATGATATTAAATTGACTACTCGAGGCGGAGCTCGTTTGAGCGATATTTTACCTGATTTCATCCTCAAAGGTGTTTATAATGTTTCGAATGACTTTGTGGAAGGCTCTAAGACTAAGAGAATCTCTTGGAGTTGTGGACCTGATTGTTCCGCGCAAGGTTATAATCCGATACCTGATAAAGTCGCTTGGGCGGATCCTTATGTCGGTCGTATTCCATACGCACTTTGTCCTCCGGGATACAAAAATATGGCAACACTTATCCCGATTTCATTTAATATGGGGCAAGCCGGCGAAATTATTCAGGCTAGCAAGTTTGCTTCTTATGCCAGTGATGCCACCGGTCTTAACGCCGATCCGAGTAAACGTTGGATTGTTAATCCGGCAACACGTCAGGCTACTATCTTGAAAAATGCGATGAATATGACCGGTATGGATATGAATGAAGCGGTTATTTATCCGGGAATGGAAGAAGTCAGCAGCATGATTTATAACGGTATCTATCAGGACGGTACTACGCACAGTTCTTTCATGGCGCAAACGTTATCGCGTACGGAAGGTTGGTATTTGGGCTTGAAGGCTTATTATACAGACGCGGCCGGTTCTTCTACCGACTCCTATTTGAATCCTGACGCAAGTGCAACAGGTAGCCAGAATTTGTATAGCTATACTTACAGTAAAGACGGTTCCGATAAATACGCCGTGGCTCAACCGCTTTATTTCCAACAGAATACTTGGTTGAAAACGGCTTTATATCCACCTACGGGCGGAGAAGGTTGGGAAGCTCGGATGGGCTTTATATATGATAAAAACTATTATGATTTAGGTTCCGGTGCCGGAAGTGAAGGTATGTATTCTAATAGCAATCAGGACGGTTATAACGATAGCAGTAATGTTAACCCAATGTTCCAAGATGGTGACTTTGTTTGGAATTTGTTCCCGGTTCCGACAAATACTCTTGAAGGACATGCTACGGTTTATTGCTACTTCGACAGAACTGAATTTAATGATACTAACTGGGCTGATAAAGTTGACCAAATCGATCAGTTAGGTTCTTATCGCGATATTAATAAGAAAAAGTCGGGTACTAATGATGCTTATATCAATCGTTTGCATGATCCTTCGTTGAAATACTCCGATCCGTGGTAATGATTTAAAACCGGAAATTAAAGAGGAAGAAATTTTCTTCCTCTTTTTTGTATGAAAAAAACAGATGTTTTATATGGCTGTTCTTTGCTGTGAGGGAAAAATTTATACGCGCTGCTCTTTGTAATGAGGAATTATCTGCAATTTAATACATATCACTTTCGCCTAACTCGTTATTACCTTTCTTCTTTTGGGGGAAACGGACTTTATTATATTTACAAGGCAATTTGGTGTTAATTTCTGTTTATAAGTTGTCAATTGTTTTTGCGAACTTTTTTTTCGCCGGTATGCTCACCTCATAATGTAATAACTTTTATGTTTAAAGGATTTAAAGATGGATATCTGTGAAAGTATCAGTAATCTGGCTTATCTTTCCGGTATTGAGTTGCAGGCAACTATTGAGGAAAAAGTCGGATTACTCAAAGCTATGGATATTCTCGATCAGAACTTTGATTATTCTACTCAAAATGCTGAAAAACAAGCCGAAAACTTTCGTCTTGTCGAGAAGATTATTGATGAAAAAAGAAATGCTAATTTTATCAATATTGTGCACCATATTCCTATTTTAAGACAAAATAAAGTTCCTTCTATGGAAATTTCTCTCCCAGATGGTGTTAAAAAACTTAGATGGAATTTTTATGAAGATGAAGACCCTAAAAAATATTATAAAGGCGAAATCGTTATTGATGATTCCGAAAAGTTTTATAGCGGTGAAGTCGCTATTGATGATTTAGAAAGAGTGCAAAGTAACGGCGATGAAGTCGAACGCTCCATTAACGGCGTAACTTATCGTAAGTATCGTTTTAAATTCCCGTTTGAAGTACGGCTCGGCTATCATAATGTTTCGTTCTCTTATGTTAATGATAAAGGTGAAGAGGTTTCTCAAAAAACCAGCCTTATTTCAGCTCCGGAAAAATGCTACGACGGTTTTGGTATCCGTGAGGGTAAAAAAACTTGGGGCGTTCCGGTTCAACTCTATGAACAAGTCAGCGAAAATAATCTTGGTATCGGTAATTTTGGCGATCTTGCTCAGCTTGGTTATATCTTAGGTAAAAACGGCGCAGGACTTATCGGTGTTAATCCGTTGCACGCTGCTCATGATGATCAACCCGAAATCGCTTCCCCGTATAGCCCAGACAGCCGTATGTTCTTTAATTATCTTTATCTGGATGTTACCGCTATTAATGAGTTTAAAAATTCTCAGGCTATTCGTGATTATTACAATAGTCCGGATTTTCAAGAGAAAGTTAAAGTTAATCGACGCAGAACTTTCGTCGATTATACCACAACGCAAGAACTTGTTGATGATATCTTGCAACGTTGCTTTGATGAATTTCGCTTTTCTCCTTTGAGTGAAGAAGCGCGTAATCGCTTTAATGTCTATTGCGCTGACCAGGGAGATAATCTGGAAATGTTTGCTACTTTTAGAGCGCTTTCTAAATATTTTGCAAAACAAAATCCAGCTCCGGCCGGTTGGCAGGATTGGCCCGCGGCTTATAGAGATAATCCGAATTCTCCTGAAATTGTTGCGTTCAGAAATCAACATCGGGCAGAAATCGATTTTTATAAATATGCTCAGTGGCAATGCGAAGTTCAATTGCAACATGTTAAAGATACTTGCCTTAATTCCGGTATGAAAATCGGGCTTTATATGGATAATGCCGTCGGTGTGCATCCTAGAGGTTTTGAAGCGTGGTATTATCGCGATAATTATATTAAAGGTACCGCCGGCGCAGCGCAAGATATCTTGTCCAAAAACGGGCAACGTTGGTATTTGCTCGGTTATAATCCGATAAAACTGCAAGAACAAGGTTATGAACCTTATCGTCGTATCTTAGATGCTAATATGCGTTATGCGGGATGCTTGCGTATCGACCATGTTTTGCAACTCCATCGCTTGTACATCTTTCCTGAAAACGCTGAAACCGGTAACTATATCTATTATAATGTTAAAGAATTAATGGCTATAGTTGCTCTGGAAAGTCATCGGAACAAAACGTTGGTTATTGGCGAAGACCTTGGTAATGCTACTGAGGAAATTAAACGCAGTATGGAAGATTTTGGTATCCTTTCCTATAAAGTCCTGCCATTTGAACGGCACGACGATATGTATAATTCAATGAAACATCCTGATGAATATCCGCAAATGTCGGTTTGTTCTCCGTCTACGCACGATACTCCGCCACTCTTTAGCCAGTGGAATGTTCAGCATGTTTGGCAACAGAAATTGTTGGGTATCTTGTCCGATAAACAGGCTAATGATACTTTTGAACAATACGCTTCTCAACGCGAGGGGTTAAACTGGATTTTGGAGCATTATGGTATTTGGAAAGAAGTCGGCGGTAAAGTCGTCGAACACCCTCGTCAGGATGCTAATAATATTCCTGATAAATATGTGCAAGCCGTTACTACGTTTTTGGCACGTTCTAATTCCGCTATTATGCTGATGCCTTTCTCCGATATATTTGGACAAAGAGAAATGGGGAATATTCCCGGAATTTCCGAACTCGAATGGTCGCAACAGGAACCTTTGCAGTTTGTCTATGGTAATATTGCTTATCCGAACTGGCGTAAAAAAATGCATGTCCCCGTTGAACATATCGAAAATGTTGATATGTTCCGTGATGTTGCTCAAATCTTGAATAAATACAGACCCGACGGTAATAACGGAAAAGGTCGCTATTATCAGTTTGAACGCTTGGGCTCTAATAATGCGTCTACTATCGATTTTGATAAATTTAAACGTATCCATGATATTATTAAACATAAAGAAGAATATCAAATGGAACAGTTGCTTAAAAATCGTTATAGCGAAGCCTATAAAAGACGCTTGACTAATCGATTTGAAACTAATCAGAATCGTTATAATAATATGGTACAATCGTGGATTGCTCATAAAAAAGCTCATGGTATGTAATTGTTTGTTATTTTTAATCCGGAAAAGGGGCTTTTGCTCCTTTTCTTTTTTTTCTTATCGTTTTTTCTTTATCTTTCGCATATTTGTTGTCTATCTTGGGGACAATTAACTCTATTTTAATGACATGGGTTTATTTGTAGTTTTAGTATGTATGTTGTAGGCAAAAAATCGTTTATATCGTCTAGAGGTGAATACTGATGGAAAAAAAACAGAAGGTTAGGGCCGTTTTTCAAATCGGAGCTTGGCTCGCCTTCATTATGTTGGGGTATTTAGGCATTCGTAGTTATAAACTTTCAATCGAAAAGTTGAAAACAAATACTTGTATTGAAGAAATCGGTACCCTTGCCAGAACTATTCAAATGTATTTTCAGAACCAACGTAACTATGGTGAGTTTAATTATAAGCAAGCGGTTGATTTTAAACTTATTCCAGAAAATATGTTTCGAGAGGGATTTAAAGAGGCAACAAATGCTTATTTAGGCGGAGTTGATTTCTTTTATTCGTCTTTATCCCCCTCTGACACTAAGAGTGCTTTCGAAATTTCGTTTCAAGGACTGAGCAGTTATGCTTGCAAAGAATTGTTTAAAATGAATTGGAACAGCAACGATATGTCCAACCTTATTGCCGTTGGCGGATATCCTACTCCTACGCCTTCCGGTGTCCTTGATGAAATCTATCCGAACACGCCTCAAGACACTATTAAATCGCGTAATATTTATAAAGCAAATGAGGCTCCTTATATCCCCAGTGATAAACTCGATCTTATTTGTAATTGCGACGGTGACGTTTGCAGCGTCGTTTGGAAATTCCATTAACGTACTTTTTTGCTTGCATATTTTCTCCTTCGTGTTATAAAAAGACGAATTTTGACATTGTTCTTAATGTCGGGCGTAATTTTTTCAAATGGATTTTTTATGATGACAGAAGAAGTTAGTGAACAAAGACAGAGCCGCTTAAATAAGCTCGCTAAATTGCAGGATATGGGCTATAATCCTTATCCTTATCGTTTTCAACCTGATAACTATGCTCAACCTTTGCAAGAAAAATATAAAAATTTGCCTAACGGCGAAAATACCGAGGATAGAGTTACAGTCGCAGGTCGTGCCATGGCCGTGCGTAATGACGGTATGTTTATCGATTTGAAAGATAAAACAGGTAATATTCAAATCTTCTGCCATAAGTCGCACTTAGATGAAGATAATCTTAAGCTTTTGAAATGCTTGGATATTGGCGACATTATCGGTGTTTCTGGATTTATTCGCAGAACACCTCGCGGCGAACTTTCCGTTGCTGCAGAAAAGTTTGATATTATTGCAAAATCTTTGGAACCATTACCAGAAAAATTCCATGGTTTGACTGATGTGGAAACTCGTTATCGCAAACGCTATGTTGATTTGATTATCAATGATGAAGCTAAACAAATCTTATTAACTCGTTGCAAAATCGTTTCTGCTGTGCGTGAATTCTTTAATCAAAATGAATTTTTGGAAGTTGAAACACCGACTTTCCACCCAATTATGGGCGGGGCTAATGCTAAACCGTTTGTAACGCACTATAACGCTTTGGATAATGATTTTTATTTACGTGTTGCTACTGAACTCTATTTGAAAAAATTAGTTGTTGGCGGTATTGATAGAGTATTTGAAATCGGTAAGAACTATCGTAATGAAGGTATTGATAAGAATCACGTGCCGGAATTTACAGGCCTTGAAGCTTATATGGCTTATGGCGATTACAACGATATGGCTGATTTGATTTATAGATTGGTACGCTTTGTCGTTAATAAAGTTTTCGGAACGGATATTTTAGTTTTAGACGGTCATGAAATTGATTTTTCTAAGCCTTTTCCTAAAGTTTCTATTATTGACTTGATTAAGCGTGAAACCGGTGTTGATTTCTTAAGCGTTGAAACAGTTGAAGACGCACGTGCTTTGGCAAAATCTGTCGGCGTTGACGCTGATCATTGCTCTAACTGGGGGAAGGTGGTTCAGGAAGTCTTTGATGAAAAAGTTGAAGCAACTTTAATTGAACCTATTCATGTTTCCGATATGCCGAAAGATATTTCGCCTTTGGCTAAAACTCATCGTGATAATCCTCGTTTGGTTGAGCACTTTGATACATATTTGCTTGGTATGGAATTAGGGTGCGCTTATTCCGAACTTTCTAATCCTTTAGAGCAGTTGGAGCGTTTTAAAGCACAAATGGCAGAACGCGAAAACGGTGATGATGAAGCTCAGATGCTTGACGAAAGCTTTATTGATGCGCTTTCATATGGTTTTGTTCCGACAACCGGTATGGGGATGGGGATGGATAGATTAGCAAAACTTTTAACAGGGGCTGCTACTCTTCGTGATGTAATTCTCTTCCCAACTCTGAAGAAAACGAAATAATGGATTGTTTTTAAATAAAAAAGCCTGACTGTGAAGTCGGGCTTTTTTTTGTATTTTGAAAACCACGCGTTAGACGCGTGGTTCAGTAAAGCTTATAGCGATGAGTTTGACATAACGCTCCATAAGGTTAAAATATTGCGGTCTGCCAAGACGCAATATAACCTTATGGAGATCATTTATGAAA
>CASFTO010000015.1 GCA_949297665.1 uncultured Alphaproteobacteria bacterium
CGGCATAGCTACTGCAAGCTATTCCTGCACCTTTAGTTGTAAGTTCCGTAAAAGCTGTATTGTAACTGTAGCTTTTTGAATATGTAGAACTTCCTTTTCGATACTTATAGGTGACATATGTGTTTCCATAAGAGCTATTATGCGACAAGATAAAAAAATAAAATAAAAACGTATACTTAGAGAAAAATAATGTGCAAAAAAAACAGTAAAATAAATAAAACAAGTAAAAATTGATATATAAATAAAATTAAACCATTTGTTGCCACATTACCAAATGTTTACCTGTAGATATTTACTAATTTTAAAACTAACATCCAGCCAACAAAGACACAGAAGAAATTGTATCCCCCATACCGACAAGCGTTTTGGGTTTTTCAACAATAATAGTGGGGACAGCACTTAAAATATAATTTTCAACTTCACAAATTCCTGTATTTAATAACTCGGGCTTGTGAAGTTTTTCAGATAAAACATTTAACTCATCAAGACCAAGTGGTGATACACACATATTCAGAGTTTTAATCACGTCTTCATATTTAGCAAGTTCACCGTTATATGCTTTGCTGGAAGAAACAACAGAAGCAGTCATCATTCCATTCAAATTTTGCGCAGCAGAGTGAATAAAATCCCTATCCTGAAGTGTCATATATAAACCAAACATGTGCAACTGAATACGCTTAACGTTAAGTGTTTTCTTTAAGAAAAGAAGAGCATCAAACAGAAGAGAACAATGGGTATTCTTCTCTATATCCATAGCTAAATCAGACTGTCCTAAAATATTTAACAAATCAATAGTTTCCCGTTCATTTAGTCCTACTGAATCAGCAAGAGGAACAATGTTATCAACAATAGCTTTTCTTATAATTTTATCTTGAGTTGAGGCTATTTCCAAATGAATAATCAAATTTGGATTATACGTCTTCCATTTTTGCAAAACCGGCACTGCATCCTTTATTAACTCAAGCCCGCCATTATTCTCTAACAAAGGGTGGAAACCAGATAATAAAAGATATGAAATTTTATGAGTATTTAAATAGTTGACAAATCCTTTGTTCATCACAAGTTTCATATTTAAAGGATCATAAGTCGCAATAAAACGGTTTGATTTCGGACATGTGAAGATTTTATTTCCAATTTGGAAGCTATCATTTTTATCAAATTCAATAATCCAATGAATAAGAGGGATATCAGTTTCTCTAGATATATCAACAGCCTTTTCAGGAACGCCTCTATCATTAATTCCCAATAAATTATCAAGATTTAAGAATTGCTGAGCTTGTAACTTAGGGTGAGAGTTTGTATGAGCAAGAACTTTTTTTACACCTAACAGAGCCAAAGCATTAGCAATAATACCAGCTTGCCCTCCCATCTGAAGTCGATTATACCCCAAATTTTCTTCCATCCAATTATAAATATTGATATCATCAGTAACCCACTCTTCGGCAATACCACGGCAAAAACATTTAACAATACCGAGAATAACATCAGAAGGTCTATTAAAGCCGGACAATGTAATATTCTCCAAATCCGCTAAGGAGATATTGTTATCAAGAATTAATTTTTCTAATGTTTTACCTTTTATTTTCAAAATCGCATCAACGTTTGTATTAAAAGCAGTAGCAACAGACGGAACATGCTTAATTTTTTCCAATTGAGAAGGAACAGTTCGATATTTTTCAGCCCAAACACTCTGCAATTTTTCATAATTCATGCCAGTACCTCCAACAAAAAACATACGAAAAAAGATAATCACTTTTTAAATTTCATCAATATCGGATACATCCTTATCAACATAAAGGTGCCAATAATTCCGTCCAATTTCACTACATTGGGGACAAATAGGTTCCCAATGATCTTCAATATGTCCACAATTAGCGCACACCCATTGAAAATCTTTCGGATAATTATCTAAAGAAACATTATTTTTACCAATATGCGTAAATTTTTGAGTAAGAGAACGCATTAATCCGGTGGATGTAGCCATTTTTTTATGTGTTTTTTCATCAAGTTCATCAATAATTTCTGCAATTTTTTGAGTGGCAGGATTTTTTAATAAAAATATCTTACATTCGGTTTTAGCTTTAGCATATTTTTTAGCTTTTAAGTATAATTCAGCCAAAATAAGATTATTAAGAGAAGGGCGTTTATTATTCGCCAAAGCAAGTTTTTCCATCCGTTGAACTCTTTCACTTTTAGAGTCCTTAAACAATTTTAAATAAGCCATAGCAACCTCATAGCAAGGGTTTTCCACCCACATATCATATAAGACTTTTTCCGCTTTTCGCATTTGATTATCATTTTTAACATAATAGTTAGCCAAATCCAAAGCGGCAGGAATAAATTTGTTATTTTCTTGCAAGGCTTGAGTTATGAATTTAAAGAAATTTATTTTATCATTATCAATCAAGGCTTGCTGAGCAAGTTCGTATAGAGCGACGGCTTTAAGTCTGGATGCTTTTTTATCGGGAGTAATATTTTTTTCGATTCCGGCTTCTAAAACTTCCAAAGCACCTGTCCAATCATTACTTTTGGCTCTAAGTAGAAAAGCACTACTGACAACCCAATATAAATCCTGCCGAACGTCAAAGGCCTGATTAACAGTTTTAAGCGCTTCGGTAAATTCTTTTTTTTGCATTTGTGCTTCAAGAGCAGCTTTCATACCGACAAGTTGAATATCCTCATTTTGCATTAATTTCTGAGAAAGCTGTTCCATTTTATCAAAATTTTTCTCTCCTTTATAGATTTTCAGCATTAGAATATCAATAATAGCATCATCTCCAACAATTTTCCGAAGAGAAACAAGCAAACGCCGAGCTTCATTCATCAAGCCGGCAGTAACGGCGCCGAGTGTTTTCACAATAAGGATAGCTGCCTCATCAAATTGAGTTCTGCTTAAGACAATTTTATCTTTATTAGCCGCCTGTATATTTTCAATAGATTCTCTATCACCTTGGAACGAGTGATTAGAAAGCAGGACATCTTTTTTAATAAGATTAACTACGAATTTAAAAATAAGAATAAAAAGTTCAAAGCCCAAAACCAAGCCTAAAAAGGCAAGACAAAAGTAATCAATAGAAAAGTAGCTTGAATGATTATTAAGGGTAAAGCTGATAGAGCCGTTTCTATCTGCAACAAAGAGAAAGCCCCAAAGAACAAAGACGAAAACAATTGGTTTTAAGATAGAACGAAACATATTAATTTCCTCCCTCCACCATTACTGATTATTACGAATATCAGAAAAATCTTGTCTTAATGCGTTAAGCTCTGATGTAATAATAAAAGATAAAGCCTCATCAAAAGAGATTTTTCTTTCCACATCTTTTATCCAAGTATTAAGTTCTGAATTATTAAGTTTTTGAAAATCAGGAGAATTTTTAATAAGTTTAAGAGCTTTGGCAAAATCATGGTGTTCAACCAGTGTCGTTAATTCATTTAAGAGCTCTGCTTGCTCATCATTTTGTATATTTTTTTTAACCACCACGACCCTGTCAAAATTAAGTCCGGCAACAGTATCTTTGATTAGCGCAATACTTTTAGCCATAGCACTTTCACTAGAGGAAGAGCCATTTTGTTGTGTAACATTTTTATCATTTTCAAAATCAAGATTTTCAGCAATATCATTAAACCGAGCGGCCAATTGCAAATCATCGGGAATATAATAAGTTTTCATATCAGAAATAGTTTGAATGGCAGAAGTTAAGATAGGCTGATTTTGCGTCAATTGAGCCAATATTTCCGTTTCATTGGCAAAACTGCGATGATAAAGTGCATTTTCTTTAATAATCAAAGCAACACTTAAAGCCAGAGCTTCAGAATTTTTAGTTTCCTCCAACGCCTCCAGTTTATGAGCGAAAACACCGAACTGTTGCATTAAAATTCCGAATTTATTATTACCGACCTCATTTTTCAGCTCATTAAAATTTTCGGTAACAGACTTTAAGTTATCTTCCGTTGCTGAAATTCTCTGAGTGTTGGCAGAAATAATCGCCGGCAAATTTTGTAATTCGGCGATATAAGTATTTTGCTGAGATAATTTACGGACGAGATCATCAAAAGCCAACTGTTGAGATTTGTTTTTCGATTCGATAATAAAATAAGCCCCACCAATTGCGATACATTCAATAACAACGACAGCAAATCCTAAGGCAATCCATTTAAAATAGTTCTTATTAATTTTTTTATTTTCGGACTTAATAGGCTTATCTGACATTTTCTGTCTCCTCCATACAATAGTTGATTGCATTATTTGAAATATAGTTTATAAAATAAAAAAATAAACTTCAATATTTATTGGATAAAGAGATGATAGTTTTAGGAATAGAAAGCAGTTGCGATGAAACAGCTGCTGCACTGGTTAATGAAAAAAAGGAAATTTTAGGAGAAGCACTCCTATCGCAAGAAGAACACAAAGCATTTGGAGGCGTTGTTCCGGAAATAGCCGCACGCTCGCACCTTGATCATATAGACAATATATTAGAACAATGTTTTGCTAAAACAAATTTATCATTAGCAGATGTTGACGCCATTGCAGCATCCTCAGGACCGGGGTTAATAGGAGGAGTTGTTGTTGGTGTTATGACTGCAAAAGCCTTATCAATAGCATTAAACAAGCCATTTATTGCGGTAAATCACTTAGAAGGTCATGCTCTTTCGGCGCGTATCAGTAATGATGTGACATTTCCATATTTACTGCTACTGGTATCGGGAGGTCACTGTCAAATACTCGTAGTCAAAGATGTAGATAAATATGAACGTTTGGGTACGACCATAGATGATGCGGTAGGGGAGGCTTTTGATAAAGTCGCAAAAATGCTTGGGTTGGGATATCCGGGAGGTCCCGCGGTAGAAAAATTAGCAGCCACAGGAGATGAAAACAGGTTCACATTACCGCGTCCGTTAATTGGCAGTCAGGATTGTAACTTGTCTTTTTCGGGATTGAAAACAGCGGTAAGAAAGATTGTTGAAACGTATGCACCGGATGGAGAAATTGCGCATGCGGATATTCCAAAGCATGATTTAGCAGATATCTGTGCTTGTTTCCAATATACGGCAACGGATTGTTTATGTCGGAAATTAAAAAGAGCAATTACCTATTTTAAAGAAAAATATCCTAAAGGTAAGAATTTGGTTGTATCCGGAGGTGTCGCATCAAATACATATCTGCGAGCCAAGCTCCAAAAATTAGCAGACGATAATGATTTAGTGTTTGCAGCGCCGCCGATTCGTTTTTGTACGGATAACGGGGTGATGATAGCATGGGCGGGTTTGGAGCGCTTTCGTAAAGGTTACACGAGCGAATTAGATTTCAAGCCCAGACCGCGATGGCCGTTAGACAGTGAAGCACCAAAGGCTGCCGGCGCAGGAGGTGTTAAGGCTTAGAAGGGGGAAATTAATGCGTAAAAAACAAGAGATTTTAGCCATAATGGAAATTTTTAATCAAGAAAATCCCAATCCGCGGTGTGAACTAAATTATACCAATGCATATACATTGCTGGTGGCCGTGATGTTATCAGCGCAAACGACGGATAAAGGTGTGAATAAAGCAACAGTAGAATTATTTAAGATAGTTGATACACCACAAAAAATGTTAGAGTTAGGAGAAGAAAGGCTCATTTCCCATATCCGTACAATAGGTTTGTTTAACAACAAGGCAAAAAATATTCTATCAATGAGTAAAGATTTGATAGAGCGCTTTAACGGAGAAGTGCCGTCAAAGAGAGAGGATTTGGTAACATTAGCCGGAGTAGGGCGTAAAACGGCCAATGTAGTACTTAATGTTTGGTATAAAAAACCGGCACTAGCTGTCGATACACATGTATTAAGGATTTCGCATCGTCTTGATTTTAGCCAAGGAAAAACGCCTCTGGCCGTAGAAAACGACCTGCTGAATATTTTGCCGGAAAAATATATAATCAATGCTAATCATTGGTTGGTGCTGTTTGGGCGATATATTTGCAAAGCTCAAAATCCGCAATGCAATGAATGTCCGATTTATGTATATTGTCACAGCAAGGATAAAAAACAAATAAATTAGAAAGTTTTTAACTATAATGCCATAAGATTAATATAACAAAATTATGTTAAAGCGAGGCAAAATGACGGCTGAAACAGAAAAAGGATATTTCGCAAAAATATTCGCTAAAGCAATAATTTGGTGTTTAATAGCATATGGAATAGGTTTTGCGGTATGGACAATTTTTTTTACAGAAACCGGGAATGGCGATAATGTAGAACATATCCATGCAACATGGTTGATTGCAAACGGTCGAGTACCATATCGAGATTTTTTCCAACATCATAATCCCTTGCTGTGGTATCTTTTTGCTCCGTTTATGCTATTAATAAAAACACCTATAAACATATTAAACATATTAGATATAGCGCATGCGGTCGCATTAATTACCGGAATAGGCGCATTTTTTATTGTTTACAAAACAAGTAAGACTTTTTTTGCAACTAAATATGCCTCAGTATTAAGTTTATTAATTTTGTGCCCGCCTTATTATTACATTTATTGTTTCAATTATAATCCAGATACATTTATGGTTTTATTTTTTGCGGTAGGCCTGCATTTTCTTTTCACATACTGGCGAGATAAAAAGAATAAAGATTTAGTATTATCTTTTATGAGCTTTTTTATAGCGGTACTGTTCACGCAAAAGATTCTGACTATTTTAGCGCCGTTAGGAGTAATCAGCATTTATGTTTTCTATAAAGAAAAGACGCCGCTCAAAGATATAGGATATGCGCTGATAATTCCGACATTAGGGACGATATGTTTCTTGTCGTATTTATACTATGAAGATGCTTTGAATTTGTATTGGCAATCAAATTTTGTATTTAACATAAGAATGCAAGAATATTATGGAAACAAAAAAATAGATATACTGGACTGTCAAGTTTTTTATACATCAGTTTTTTTTGCATTGGTAAGCATAATGACGCAATGGAAAAAAAGCGATATTTTCTATAAAACCACGGCTATTTTGTTTATTTTAGAATTATTGCAACGGTGTTTTTATTTTTCAATTGCACCATATTATATGCTACCGTTAATGATGTTTACTGTGTATTTAAACAGTGTTCTGATAAAAAAGATGGCGGAAAGAAGCATGGTATTGATATACGCTTTATTAGTACTGTCATTATATTATGCTGGCATTTCTGAAACACGCTATTTACTATATAGAATCACGGATAGAAGTTTCGCAAGGTATTTGGCAGCTAATGTGACGCCATGTGACTATGTCATAAATGGCTTTTTAGGCAATCAATCCATATTAAACAAGGATCCACATTATTACTGGTCATTATTGGGGCATGTGGATATTGCAGGCGACGAATTAAAAATATATCCAAAACCGAATTTAAATGCGCTTGTTTTAAAGTACAAACCCAAATTAGTAAGCGGAGAAATATATTGGAATAATTACTATTTAAATCGAGGGACAAATGTTTATGTTCAACAAATTTCACCTCAAATTTTAGATATGTATTATTTGCCAACACCATTTAATGGTATGTATATTCTAAAATACGAATATCATGGAAAAAATTGTCACTATGATAAAGAGAATAGAGATTGGATGTATGACTGAAAATAAAATACAAAAGTTATTGTATATATATATGTTTGCAACGTTTCTGGCGTGCAGCTATATATATTGCTTTGTAGTCAAAGCGAATGGAGATAATGTTGAACACTTGCATTTTTCGTGGTTAGTTTGGCAAGGATATGTTCCGTACAAAGATTTTTTCCAACACCACAATCCGTTAACATGGTATTTATTTGCACCATTTGTGAATTTGCTGATAGATAATAAGATGATTTTTTCAATATTCAATCAAGTGAGTTATGTTGCTGTTTGCATAATGGCCTACTATCAATACCAAATAATGATTCATAACCAAAACAGTAGAACAGCAGGACTATTTCTGATAGCAACGATAATTTCATCATATTCAATAGTGTGGGCGCTAAATTTCCGTCCGGATACATTTGCATATATGAGTTTGGTTGCTGGTTTATTATATTTATTTAAATATATAAAAGATAGCCAATTATGGCAGTTGGTGGTTTCCTTTTTGAGCTTTTTTATAGCGTTTATGTTTACGCAAAAAGTCTTAATAAACCTAGTCATACCGGCAATGGGAATAATATATTTGCTATATAAAAAACAAATAAATTTTAAGGATTTTACTTTATCCTGCATACTACCGATTTTACTCCTAGCGACATGGAGTGCATATTTATATAGTAAAGATATACTGGAATTGTATTGGCTCTCAAATTTTCCATATAACACCGGTATACCAGAGATATTTGCAGACAATAGAATAATTTTCCCACCAAAAGAATTTTATGAGTTTTACATATTTATACCATCAGGGTGCCTGGCATCTATTTATTTTCTGCTAAAAGGTAATGCGATAGAAAAAATTATGAGTTTAATGTTTATTGAGGAGGGAATAGTATGTCTTTTTTACTTTTCGGCATTTTTGCATTACAGTATATTTTGGTTAATATTGGGGATAATGGTAACGATAATGTTTTTAGATAAATTTTGTTCCCCAAAAATTATCAAAATAGTTTTAGGAACAATTTTTTTACTTTTTTCGCTATGGTACAATTACGAAAAGACGTATAAAGTTGAAGCACCAAAGCAAGGTTATATAAACGGGAATGAATTGGCGTTTAATGAATTAACTCCTTGTGATACAGCTATAAATGGGTACTATGCCGTTTATAATTTAAAAGCCAAAGATGCCGGATATTATGCTATTCTGTTGGGGCAAATAGATGTTTTGGGAGAAAAAAAAGGAATTGCCCCCAAAGCTGATTTGAATCATTTAATAAAGTCCAAGAAGCCTAAATTAATATCTGCTGGAATATATTGGGATACATATTGGGAACAAAGAGGCATAAAAGTTCCGGCCCATCAAATTGATGAAGCTCTAGTGAATACTTACTATAATTACACAGGGATCGGAGATATATTTATACTCAAGCCGGAGTACCAAAGACAAGGATGTCACTATAATGGCAAGAGATGGGAGTATAAAGATTAAATGTTTGATATAAAAAGAGGATTGGAAGTACTGCGCCAAAATGTAAAAATTGCGCCGGAAGCCCCCGGTGTATATAGAATGCTTAATGAAAAAGATGAAGTTTTGTATGTAGGTAAAGCAAAAAACATCAAAAAAAGAATAGTGGCCTATACCCGAATAGAACAACTTACGACCAGGCTGCAAAGAATGGTTGCGGAGGTTGTTCGGATGGAATTTATAATTGTTGAAAATGAAAATAGGGCTTTGGTTGTAGAGAATGAATTAATAAAAAAACTCCATCCCAAATACAATATTTTATTAAAAGATGATAAATCGTATCCTCACTTGATGATGAATTTACAAGAAGAATATCCGGCTCTGAGAAAATTCCGAGGCCATCGAGGTGGAAACTGTCGATATTTTGGACCATATGCCAGTGCGACGGCGGTAAACGAAGTAATGGACACAATCCAAAAGGTTTTTATGCTGAGAAGTTGCCGCGATAATATGTTTTATAATAGGGAACGCCCATGTTTATTATATCAAATAAAAAGGTGCAGTGCGCCATGTGTGGGCAAGATAAGCAAAGCAGATTATGATAAATCAGTAAAAGAGGTGATAGCCTTTCTGGAAGGAAAGAGTGCGTCAATACAAGAAGAGCTGTCAGCAAGAATGCAACAAGCAAGTGAGGCGGAAAATTTTGAAGAAGCCATAGTTTTACGCGAACGAATAAGAGCATTAACGGGAATACAAACCCATGCAAATTTAGAATATTCAGGACTAAAGTCTGTAGATATAATAGGCATTTCCTATAAAGATGAGTGGTACTGTATAGAAATATTTTTCATCCGAGGCGGTCAGAATTGTGGAAACGCGCCATACTTTATCAAAAGGACAGAAGAAGCGTCTCCGGCAGAAGTTTTGGAGGCATTTTTAAGTAGTTTTTACACCAATCATATAGCGCCCAAAGAAATATATGTATCAGAAAATCTAGAGAACAAGGAATTCTTAGAAGATGCGCTAGGCGCAAAGATTAGCAATTTCAGTAAAGGTAACAAATATAAACTTTTGGAAAATGCCAAGAAAAATGCCCTGGCGGCGATTGAACGCCGTCAGGCGGAACACCAAAGTATTCATAAAAATTTAGAAGAAATGCAAAAGTATTTTGATTTACCTCAAATACCCTCCAGAATAGAAATATACGATAACTCTCATAACCAAGGTAGCTATGCAGTCGGAGCAATGGTTGTAGCAACTCCGGAAGGATTTGATAAAAAATCATACAGAACATTTAACATAAAAGACAAATCTATTACAAATGATGACTTTGCAATGATGAAAGAAGTATTACATCGTCGCTTTGAACGGATGAGTGAAGAAAATCGTCCGGATGTTATATTATTGGATGGGGGATTAGGACAATTACACGCAGTTCACGAAAGTTTAGCAGACTACGATTTAAGCGGAATAAGTATTATAGCAATATCTAAAGGAGTGGATAGAAATGCGGGTAAAGAATTTTATCATCAGAAAGGAAAAGAAAGTTTTGCTTTACCATATAGGTCGCCGATAGCCTTTTATCTGCAAATCCTAAGAGATGAAGCTCATAGATTCGCAATCGGTACACACCGAAAAAAACGAGCAAAATCCATGACAAGATCAAGTTTGGATGAAATCGAAGGGATAGGAGCAAAGCGTAAAAAGGATTTATTACATCATTTCGGATCAGTTGACGCAATTAAAGACGCCTCTGTAGAAGATATAAGCAAAGTATCTGGAATCAATAAAAAAACAGCTGAAAACATATATAATTACTTCCATAAATAAAAAAACAGATTATGATACATAAAAAATGGACTTAAATTAAGAGGAAAGGAATGTGTCGTGTATAGTCTACCGAATTTGCTGACAATTTCTAGGATTGTTGTCATACCGCTAATTTTCTTATCAGTATATACCAAATGTGAGTTTTTTAATTATATGGCAGGAATACTGTTTATAGCCGCATCAATTACCGATTATTACGATGGTAAATTGGCGAGAGATAGGGGGGAAGTATCCGCATTTGGACGGCTGTTGGACCCAATTGCCGATAAATTACTGGTGGCAACAGCATTAGTAGTAATTTTGGCTAAACCCGGAATGATACACGAAATTAGCTATATTCCCGTTTTTGTGATTTTATGCCGTGAGTTGTTGGTTTCAGGATTGAGAGAATTTTTACGTGAAGTTAACGTAGGTTTACCAGTAACACGTCTTGCAAAATGGAAAACCGGTTTTCAAATGACAGCTTTAGCAATGATATTGTTTAAAGGGTGGTGGATATGGGCAAACATCGGAGAATGTTTATTGTGGGTTGCTGGTGTCCTAACCTTTGTCACCGGGTATCAATATTTTGAAAAAAGTTTGGAATATATAAGAAATGAAACAAAAGAAAAAGAGTCAAAGACGGAGGTGAAGAGCTCAGAAACTCATCAAGAAAAGAGAGCCCATAAAGTTACGAAAACTAAAAAAACAGTAGCAAAAGCTAAAAAATAGAGAGAAGCAATGCAGGAGACGAAAAAACACATATTAGTCGTAGATGACGATACGCGTCTACGCAGTCTCCTGCAAAGATATTTGCGAGAGCAAAGTTTTCTGGTATCTGCAGCAAAAGATGCAATGGAAGCAGAAGATTTTATACAAAATTATTTATTCGACTTGCTAATAGTAGATGTAATGATGCCGAAAATAAGTGGGCTTGAATTTCTGCACAAATTAAGACAAAAGGGAAATAGTATTCCGGTTATTATGTTAACGGCAATGGGAGAAACAGCCGATAGGATTTGTGGTTTAGAAACTGGTGCCGATGACTATATTCCAAAACCTTTTGAACCAAAAGAATTAGTATTACGTATTAACAATATACTAAAAAGAACTATAAAAGTTAAAGAGCAGTCTTCGAAATTGATTTTTCATGGATTAAGTTATGATATAGAAAAAAGTGAGCTTAGAGATAATAATGGAAAAACAATACATATAACTCCGGTAGAAAAAACTCTGTTAAATTTATTCGGTAGAAACGTAGGCGAAGTATATACACGAGAAGAATTAGCAGAAATATTAGGTGTTATGGAAAATCAAAGAACGGTGGATGTTCAAATAACCAGATTGCGTAAAAAAATCGAAACAGATACAAAAAATCCTCGCTATTTGCAAACAGTAAGGGGAAAAGGTTATATGTTAATTTCAGACTAAGGAGAGCAAAATGCATGTAAAGTTTCCTGATAAGATAGAAAGAGCACTACAATATTTAAAATTAAAAATATTCCCACAAACATTATTCTTCAGAACAATGTTACTGATTTTTATTCCGTTAATATTGGTGCAGGTTGTGTCAGTGGTTGCTTTTTTCAACGGAAACTGGGAAAAAGTAGGCCGTAGACTATCAGATAATCTATCAAACAATGTCGCATTTGCGGTAGAAACAATATCAAAGAATGAGTATATGTTACCTGAAATTACGGATTTGTATAAACAAAACTACGGCATAAAGGTAGAATTAATAACCGGAGATGAGCAACTGAAAGTAAAAGCGAATACTCACTATGATAAGGAATATAAAATCGTGACAGGATTTTTGGAAAAATCTTTACATCGAAAATTTCCCAATTCCATAACAAGTGTATATTTGGCCAATGATAAAGATGACGTGATAATTTTAATAGAAGCACCAGAAGGACTATATCGATTTACCACATCAACAAAGAGTATATTTAGTACATCAATATTTGGTTTCGTAGCATGGATGGTTGGAACATCGTTATTGCTGTTTGTTGTTGCAACACTGTTTTTGCGCATACAAGTACGTTCAATTGCAACATTAGCTCAAGTAGCAGAAAATTTTGGTAAAGGTATTAATACGCCTTTCAAACCATATGGTTCATCGGAAGTAAGAAAAGCTGGTATAGCATTTATTAAAATGAAAGAACGAATACAAAAACAAATTTCAGAAAGAACTCAAATGCTGGCCGGAGTATCGCATGATTTACGAACCCCGTTGACCAGAATGAGATTACAATTAGCCATGTTGCCGGAAAGTCCTGATAATAAAGAGTTTATTGATGACATCGGAGAGATGGAAAAAATGTTGGATGGTTATTTGGCCTTTGTATCGGGAGAGGGGGGGGAAAAAAATACCTTTATTGATATGAACGAATTGATATTAAGTATTATCAATAAATTCAGAAATACAAAAGCAATGATACGCTATTCTACAAATGATCAAGTAAGTGCTATTCAAGGTCGAGAACAAGCATTGAAACGAGCGATAACCAATATCATATCGAATGCTTTTACCTATGGCAAGAATATAGCGGTAGCGCTTGAAAGCAACAATAATAAAATGGAAATAACCGTAGACGACGATGGTCCAGGTATTCCTGCAGATAAACGCGAAGATGTATTTAAAGCATTTTATCGTTTAGATGAGTCACGGAACAAAGAAACCGGAGGTGTTGGATTAGGATTGTCCATAGCAAGGGATATTATTACATCACACGGTGGAAAAATTGAGTTAAGCGACAGTGAATTAGGAGGCTTGAGGGTACTCATTTCTATTCCCTTATAACTCTCACATACGAAAATATGTGTTCCGCTGTGGTAACTAAAAAGCGCGGAAAAGAAAAAGGAGGCTACATATAGTCTCCTTTTTTGAAAACAAGTTTTTACAAAAGAGCAGGAACAAAATTATAACCGACACTATGGAAAACAGGGGCGGGCAACCCTAAATTATGAAATATATCAAAGGCAATATTTTGCCATAAGGATAAATTCGTAATATTTTTAGGATTCGCATCTGCAGATAGAATTAGATTATCATTATCCAAGTCAACAATACCGGTTGAAATATGTATTCCTGAAGAAATTTGATATTGTTTTGCAATTTTCTGCCAAGCACAACCAATCTCGTGCATATTTCCAACAACAGACGCTGAAAACCCTAAGGAAGGCAAGCCATAATCCCTAATAGGGACATTCAAAGTAACCTGACGCAAAGCAGTTCTAAGATACTCTGCGGTGGCAAGAATCTCTGAAACACTACCTGATAACTGTAAAGCACCGACCGGTTCACCCCCTAAAGGACAGCCACGGTCGTAAGGATAAACAGCACTCCCACCGTAAACACAAGTATTTAATTCCTTTAAGGATAGTAAATCCTTGACAATTTTAGCAGCCAAAGCGGGAGTAAATTCTGAAACATTATGATAACCGGGTTGCACGCCGCAAAATATAAACTTAGATGTAGTCATAGATGCTAAAAAATAACAAAATATAAAAAGGTAACAACAAATATAAAAAGCGAGAAACCTCGCTTTTTACAAAGAAGAATCAAGATAGAAATTCTAGATATGAGAATTAAGCCAATCTTCAATAGTTGCCTGAGAATTGAAACCGACTTTTGAATCGATTTTCTCACCATCTTTGAATAAGAAAAGAGTAGGAATACTTCTAATTTCAAAGCTAGCGGCAGTAGTAGGTGCCTCATCAACATTCATTTTACAAATTTTCACTTTATTACCCATTTCCTTAGAAACTTCTTCCAAAACAGGTCCCAACTGGCGACAAGGCCCACACCATTCAGCCCAAAAATCCACCAACACCAATCCTTTAGATTGCAAAACTTCTTGTTCAAATTGGCTATCATTAATAGATATCATTGTTATCCCTTTCGCAATAAATATTCACTAATATTAATATAGTTTATATCATTAAAATATTAAAGATTTATCTACATAATAATCCTAAAGTTTTATAGTTTCATCATATTACAAGTATTAGTCCACAACAAGTAAGTTTCAACTATTTTATCAGGGTAGATACGTTGTATTAACTCCTTATAAGCTCGAAGCTGAGAAAAGTAGACATCAGGAACATCGTTTAAAGATTTAGCCGCCGGACGATTCGTTTTATAATCAACAACAATGACCTTGTCTGGCAAAACCAGAAGTCTATCGATTTTAGCAGAAATAATTTTCCCGTTAATTTCGCCGATAATAGGAACTTCCGCTTGAGAATTTTCTGAAAAAAGTTCCGGAAAATGATTACATAAACTCAAGATTTCAGTAACAATTTGTCGATATTCGGATTCGGAAAAATCGGATAGTTGTTTTCTAAGAAATTCAAAAGCAGCCTCTTCTCGTTGATTTTCTTTAAGCGCACCGATATACTGCAACAATTTATGAATAACTGTACCGCGTCTATAAAAGTTACCTTGTTCGACCAAAGGCGACGCTACAATTTCTTCCTCATCTAAGATATCTTTAGATGGGGTATATGGTTTAGCGAGAGGATTCTCAACGGGAGCCGGAGAGAGAATGGTTGAATAATCAATATAAGTTGGCTCTTCATGCTGTATTTTTTCTTTTACATCAACAATATTCTGCTGAGGAACAGTATAGACGATACGCTTATCGTCACTTGATAATGTCACATTAGATTTAAGATTATTTGCCAAAAGTTTATACCAAGATTGTTCATCAGCACCTTTTGTTTTATTAAAACCGGCAATATAGAGTCTATCTTCCGCCCGAGTAAGTGCTACATATAATAGCCGACGATATTCATCAAAATCCGCATCCAGATTTGCATTTTTTATTGAGTTGCAATTATCATCATAAGAACCGGCAGACAAAGGAAAATAGAATAAATCATCTTTATCCCACAAAAATTCACTTTTTCTAGCTTTGTTTTTTATTTTTGTAGTATCCGCTAAAATAACAATAGGCGCCTGCAAACCTTTAGAACCGTGAACAGTCATAATTTTAACGGTATTACTTTCCCCTTGTTCCATTTCTTTTTGAATAATAACTTCATCTTGTACTATCCAAGAGATAAAAGCCTCAAGAGAAGGTGTATGAGTTTGTTCAAAAATAATAGCCAGATTTAAGAATTCATCTAAAACATCTTCGACTTCATTACCCATTCGGGCGATAAAGTTAGAACGCCCTTTGAGTTGCACCAAAACAGTATTAAATAATTCAAAAGGACGAACAAACCCGACTAAATTTAATAAAGATTTAAGTTGTTCTGCAATTGAAACATAATCAGAACATTTTAAAAGATTTTTGAATAAAGAGCCGTCTCTGCTAAAGCACAATTTAAATAAATCGTCATCATTGAGATTAAAAATAGGAGATTTAAGCACTTCGGCAAGAGATAAATCATCTGTTGGGAGCAAAAGAAATTTACCGAGAGAAATTAAATCTTGTACCGCAATTTGTTCTAAAAGTTTAAGTTTATCGACACCTGCAACATTAACCCCGATATCTTTGCAAGCTCGCACAAATTCCTCAACAAAACTTTTACGTTGTTGAACAAGAAACATAAAATCGCCATATTGAATAGGCCGATTCTTTGATTCTAAAATTTCTTTATTTTCGACCATTTGTTTAATATTTAGAGCAATTTGTCGAGCAAGAATATTGGAAACGGAAGAGTTTTGTTCACGACTAATCGGAATAAACCAATTATATTTATCTTTTGAGGCATTTTCTTCTTGTTGCAGAAGTGGAAAGATTTCGACTTTACCGCCGTCGCCTAAGCGAAAAGGTTGGTGATTAATATGTTCGCCATCAGGAATAACGCCTTTTTTAGCATCATCAACTTCAAAGAGTAAGTTGACACAATCCATGATAGCCTTTGTAGAACGAAACGAAACATCAAGATGTACTTTTTTGAAATCATGGATATGTTCATCAAAATAATGATACATTTTATCAAATTCGTTAGGGTCTGCACCTTGAAAACTGTAAATGGATTGTTTTCTATCTCCCACAACAAACACCGTACGCGGTAAAGCATTTTGATAAGAACCTAATCCGGCAAAAAATTCCTGTGTCAAAGCGCGAACGATAGCCCACTGTGAAGGAGAAGTATCTTGTGCCTCGTCAATTAAAATATGGTCGATTCCGCCATCGAGTTTAAACAAGACCCAATCGGCAACAGATTTATCCTCTAATAAACGTCGTGTAATAACAATCAAATCTTCATAATCAAGAGCCGCGTAAAGATCTTTATATTCTCGATAGCGAGAAATAATGCATTGAGCGATATAAAGCACTGCAACAGTTGATTTTAACACATTTAAAGCGGCAATGCGTTGTTCGGCGACAAGAATTTTATCCGCTTCATTTGTCATAAAAGGTATAATTTCCGGAAATTTATTGGCAATAGCTTTTGTGGCCAAAGAATCTCGGACTTCTCCATCATTATTTAAGAAGACTTTTTTATATTTTTCATATAGTGAAGAAGAAAATTGGGCAGTTGCAATTTCCGTAAAAGTTTGAGCACGTTTCAAATCAGTTTTACTACCCTGATTAAAAGCATTAATAGCAAATTTTAACTTATCTTTATCAATAGAAGATAATACAGCTTGTTGAATATCCTCAATATTGAGAGAAATTTTGACATCAAGTTTCTCTTCCAATAATTGAATAATGGGAGAGATATCGTTATCAAATTTCTGTAGCAGATTATCAATTTTGCTTCGATTCTCTGTAATTAAATTCATTATTTCTGGGAATTTGTATTCATTTGTATTTTGCGTCAAATATGTAATAGCCAGAGCTAAAGGCTCAGATGCATTGACATCGGCTTGTCTTAGAAGTTCAACTTTTAGATTTTGCAGGATTTCCTTAGAACGTCTATCATCCATAACCTCAAAGTAAGGGGAAATGCCGGCTTCTAAAGGAAAACGTTTAAGAATATCCTGACAAAAACTGTGTATGGTTTGAATCTTCATTCCTCCCGGCGTATCCAATAATGTCGCAAATAATGTTCTCGCAAAAACGAGCAACTGTTTTTTATCTGTTGAGGAGTAGTCGTTATTAAGAAGTTTATCTAATTCTTTAGATAATTCCTCATCACTTTCAACCGCCCAAATACTAAGTCTTTTAGCAATACGTTCGTTCATTTCAACGGCGGCAGCTTTTGTGTAGGTCAAGCAAAGAATTTTAGCCGGATTAACATTTGAAAGTAACAAACGTAAAACTCTATCGGACAACACTTTTGTCTTTCCAGTACCGGCAGAAGCCTCCACCCAAACGGAGTTAAGAGGATTCGAAGCAGAAGATTGCTGGCGAGTAGCTAAATGTGATAAATTATCTTTTTCAATATCAATATTAGTCTTCATTGCTTTCTCCATCTTCTTGAACTGACCACTCTTTAATACGAGCCAAATGCTCATAATCACTATTTTTAGGAATAAACTTTGGGATAGGACGAGAATGATAAGGAGTAGTTTCAAAATCAAAAGTTTCAATTAATTTTAAAAGGTACTCTTCTGTTCTTTGCAAAATATCTTCATTTTGCGGTGTAATTTCCAAGACAGAACTTCCTAATTGCCAATAAATGAGTTTTTGAACATTCGTGTTAGGAATATTTTCGAATTTTCCCTTAGAAGCGATAAGGCCCTCCAGAGGAAGTTGTAATGCGTGACCGCTCTTGACTTCGTTAGAAGAAGGAATTTTACCGGTTTTATAATCAAGAATATTTAAGTAACCGTCCTGTAATTCGTCAATACGATCGGCTTTTGCCGTAAAAGTAAAAGGACCATTGGGAAAATTATAGGTAATTTCTCCTTTAATTTCATTATGGATAAGTTTAACCGAAGGACGATAATCCGTTTCTTTCTGGACAATCCATTCAGCAGTTTTCAAAAATTTTGGCCACCAAAATGCCTCTAAATCTGGAGAAATATCAAAATCAGCAAAATATTTTCTACCTAAAGCGATTAAAACTTCCAAAGGATTTTCTGGGAGTTCAGAGGGATAAGTGTTGTTAAATTCCTCAATAACGGCATGAACAAGTGTACCATAATCCCGTTGGTCTTTCTCTTGATCCAAATCATCAAGAGGATAAAGTTTCAAGATATATTTCGCAAAAACAGAATAAGGATCTTGAACAAGCAAATCAACGCCGCTTGCGGATAAGCGCCGTGGGCGTGCAGAAAGCGGAGGACAAGGAGCCGGAGCTTTTATCGGGGTATAAGATGTCGGTTTATCTAATCGATTCGCAAATAAAGAGAAGCCGTCATCGGTAATTTTTAAAATATCCGATTGCATAGCTTTCAGTACGGTTTCAAATCGAAGCAACCAACGAGATTTTTTCATCGGGACGCCATCAACCCGCTCAGCTCTGGTAAGAACAACTTGCGGCGCAGCTAAAAATCCACATAAATCAGCCCCCAAAATACCAATAGCTTTTTCGGGTAAACTAAAGCCGAAGTCTTTTTTCATCGGACGCGACATCCACATATCGGCCTGTGCCGGTTTAGGCCAAATACCTTCATTAACCTCACCGAGAATAACGGTATCAAAATGATGTAATCTTGCTTCAATCGGTCCAAGAATACTCAAACGAGGATGTGTGCCATATCTGGCTCTAACACTTTCAAGTCCCATTAATTCGCATAATAGAGGTAAATAATCTTGTCCATTAATATTCCCCAATGTTTCGGAAGAGGATAATAATTGAGTGAAAAATTTGGCAGCAGTTTTACCGGCATCACCTTTCCACAAAGTTGAATTTCCAGAAGATGTATCCGAAGCGGCACAAACTTCAGCCAAAGAAATATGTTTTATCAAAATTTCTTTAAAGGAAACCGAAGGATTCGCTAAATATGAAGAAAAGTCGGAAAGTATTGATTTAATTTTGTTAATAAAGTCCATAATTTCATCAGAAAGACTTTGTACCTTAGACTGACGCAAAGCCGTTTCGTATGTATAAACCATATTTCTAAATACAGCCGCATTAGAACCGACAAGCATGAAAGGATGTTTTAGCAAAGTAATAAAAGCAATATCCGATTCGCCGTTAGCAGCAGCTTCAGCCAATAAACGGAAAAAAATACCGATAGAGGTTAAGGAAAGAGGTAATCCGGCAGAGTCGTCAATTTTGATTTCAAACCGCTCTAATTCAGAAGCCACACGACGAGCCAAATTTCGGTCATAAGTAATAAGAGCGGCTGTTTTTTCAGGAGTATTGAGAACTTCACGCATTTTAAGGGCGATAGCCAAGGCTTCATCACGTTGTGAATGACAATTGATAACGGAAATATTTTTAACGGCATTATCCAAATCAAAGGTTCCGTAGATTTGGCGCCATTCATCAGAAACGGATGCCGGCCGCATAATTTCAGAAATAAGCTGTTCGCGTTCAAGCAGAGAAGGTGCAACAACATCAACAACATCGGTTAGAGATATTTCCAACAATTCAAGAAGAGCTTTAGTTTCAAACAAAGGATGAGTTTCGTCCACAGCTTCCCAATAGGATTGATTGGCAAAACGGTCAATACCGGAGAAATAAATTTCACCATTAGGTAAATTCATAATACTTTTCAAAAGAGCAATAATGGCCGGAAAACTAGCCGTTACACCGGCAACAACAATATTTTGGGATACGGGATTTGTAGTCCAAATTTGCGCTTGTCTGAATAATAGAGAATTTTTCATAGAGCAAGCATCAACAGCATTTCTTTCTTTTAAAATCATAGGCCAAAATTCGGTAATGATTTTAAGTAATTTAAGAGTTTCCTGCCAATGTGTTGCATATTTCTCAGGTACTAAATCTTGTAATTTATCAAAAGACAATCCTTGATTAATGGCTGTATCAATTAAGTTAGCCAAATCGACTGCCAGATTAAGAGCTTGAGCCAAGGAAATTTGTTTCAGTCCGAAATCAGAAGGTTTCGACATGATTAAGCGAGTGAAAAGAAACAATCGTTCATCGCGACTAATTGTCTGACACTCCGCATTGAACATTTCATCAAGATTAAAACCGTTAAAAAACACTTCATCATCATCCATATCGGCAATGGGTAACATTTGTGGCAAGATGACCGGAGCTTGACCGTGGATTCGCACAAAAGCATTAGTCAAATCGACGCATGCACGTCGATTTGGCAATAAAAAGAGCACATTAGCCAGTTGTAAATAATCACCTTGATATTTATCAATATAAATTTCAGCCAATGTATCCCAAAAAGAGCGACTAAGCGGAATATTAAAAAGATGAGAAGAAGTATTCGTCATTAATTTTCATGTTCTCCGATTAAATAAGCGACAAATTTCTGCAAAGCACGTCCGCGGTGGGAGATTTTATTTTTTTCTTCACTGGTAAATTCGGCAAAAGAACGAGAAAAGCCCGTCGGAATAAAAATCGGATCATATCCAAAGCCTGCAGAACCGGTTTTGGATAGAGCGATATTTCCATCAACTCTGCCTTCAAAGGATTTGTAAGAGCCATCCGGTTGAGCAAAAACAATAACGCAAGAAAAATGAGCAGCTCTATTTTTAGAATTTGTTTCATCTAATTCTTTTAATAACTTATCCATTCCGAGGTTAAAGTCGCGATTCGGAGCATAACGTGCCGTATACACACCGGGTTTTCCGCCGATTGCATCTACACACAATCCGGAGTCATCGGCAAAACAAGGAATATTCTGAGCTTTAGCCGCAGCAAGGGCTTTAATATAAGCATTTTCTTCAAAAGTTTTTCCGGTTTCTTCAACATCAGGTAGATTTAAATCCCGAGCAGATAAAACATTAACCCCATAAGGAGCTAAAAGCTCACGAATTTCTGCAATTTTTCCCAGATTATGACTGGCAAAAATAATTTCCTTATATTTCAACATTTTTTAATGCCTCTTTTTGTTTTTGAATTAATAACGCCACACCTTTCTGAGCAAGGTTCATCAAATGAGTATAATCGTCTTGAGAAAAGGGTTCACCTTCGGCTGTTCCTTGAATTTCAACAATTCTACCGCTTTCCGTTAAAACAAAATTTGCATCAACTTGAGCAGAAGAGTCTTCAACATACTCTAAATCCAACAAAAACTCGCCATGACAAATTCCCGCCGAAATTGCGGCAACAAATTCTCTAATAGGATTATGAGAAATTTTACCTTCTTTAACCATTTTTGCAAGAGCGATATAAAGAGCAACGAAACTACCGGTAATAGAAGCTGTTCTGGTTCCTCCATCGGCTTGAATAACATCACAGTCAATCAAAATAGAAAAGCCTTTCAAAACAGATAAATCAACGACAGAGCGCAAAGAACGTCCGATAAGACGTTGAATTTCATGAGTGCGTCCGCCAATACCATGAGTCTCACGTGATACTCGAGTCGAGGTAGCTCTGGGCAAAAGGGCATACTCGGCAGTAATCCATCCTTTTTCTTCATTTTTAAGCCATAAAGGGACCTTGTCATCAACAGAAGCCGTACAAATAACATGCGTTTGACCGCATTTAATAAGACAAGAGCCCTCGGCATAAGGATTAAAATTAGGTATAATTTCAACAGTTCTGAGTTCATCAGAAAAACGGTTCAATGTTCTCATGAAATATCCCCTTTGTCAGATTGATTATTTAGATAATTTTCAATAGCCGTCAAAACCCGTCCGACGGTACAATCAACAGCTTCGTTTTTTGTTTCAACCATAATATCAGCTTCGGAATAATAAGGATATTCCTCATCAATATAGGTTTGCAATTTACTTTTAATTTTAGAGTCGCTGCATTGTAAAAAAGGACGTCTCTTCCGACCGGCTGTTCGATTGTATAAAACATCAATATCCGCTTTAAGCCAAATGGTTAAGGCATTTTTTTTAGCAAGCATTCTGGTTTGTTCAGCCACAAAAGCACCTCCCCCGGAGGCTAAAACACAAGGAGCACCGGACAAAAGTCGTTTCATGATTCTTTCTTCGCCGGCTCTATATTCTTCCCCCCCAAAGCATTTAAAGACGTCAATAACAGAAAGTCCCGCAGCTTTTTCAATTTCTTGATCGCCATCAATAAAAGGAAGTCCGAGTTTTTTTGCAAGTCGTTTTCCGACGCTTGTTTTTCCGCTACCGATAAGTCCTACCAGCAATATAATTTTATTAATCGTTGTCATATTAGTCTTCGCAAAAAAATATTATTCACACTTTACAATCAAGGATATATTGATAATAATAATAATCAACATCTATTTAACGAAAAAGGAAAATCTGGAATTCATGAAGGGAGAGAAAAGGTGAAAAACAGAAATAATAGATATGTGTTATATTTAATTTTAGGAGTAGTTATAATAGGCACGGTATATACAGCTTGTAAAGATATAACCCCTGAACAACAACGTATAGAAACGAAAGTGGAATTAAAGCTTAGCAAATGAGAGACTATATAAATGAATTTTTAGATGCCAAGGCAGTAGAAAAGGGAGCCTCGCTTAATACCCTTAAAGCGTATAAAAATGATGTAAGACAATTTTTTGCCTCTATTCCACAACAAAATATGGAAAATATAACAACGGAAGATATAGAACAATATCTTAAAGAGTTAAAGGACAAAGGAAGTACAGCAAAAACGTTATCCCGAAAAATATCATGTATAAGAGAATTTTTCAAGTTTTTGCAAAGTGAAAACATAATAAAAGAAAGTCCGGCAAACAGGCTGAGAACCCCTAAAATCGGCAAAAGTTTACCCTATTTTCTTACAGCAAAAGAAGTAAAAAAAATTTACACTGTAGCAAAATTACAAAAAAGTTTTGCTTTTATGAAAATGTATGTAATGGTAAAGCTGATGTATTCAGCGGGCTTGAGAGTTTCTGAGTTGGTATCCCTTCCAGAGAATGCAATTAATTATGATATGCAGCAAATATTAATATGCGGCAAAGGAAGTAAAGAAAGGATTGTCCCGATAACCAAAGAAGTAATAGGTGATATATTAGAGTATTTGAATGTCCGGGATAAAAAGAGAAGAAGTCAAAAGGGAAGCTGGCTGTTTCCTTCAGAAAAATCACTATCCGGACATGTGACACGCAACGGTTTCTTTAAAAGTCTAAAAAAATTGGCTGCAATGGCAGGGATTTCTCCGGAAAAGGTACATCCACACATTTTAAGACATTCCTTTGCAACAAGATTAGTAAATAATAATGCGGATTTGCGCTCTATACAAAAAATGTTAGGTCATGAGAATATTACAACGACAGAAATATATACTCACATTACGACAGAAAGATTAATAGATGAAGTGAAGAAACGCCATCCATTGACACAACAACGAGAAGAAAACAAATAAAAGATATGAAAAAAATCAAAATACACATATCGGAAGAACCCCATTGTAAAGATTTAGAAAGTCTGGGTAGTATTTTTAAGCCATTAGTAAAAGACATAATGTCGGCAGAAGATTTCGTGGAAGCAGATATTTTGTTGAATTGGAAAGAAATTGTAGGGCAAGATATAGCTGCATATGCATATCCGATAAAAGTAAAATATAATCATAAAGAAAACATCAGAACGTTATATATGGAAGTCCCGGTCGGAGGATTCGCGCTAGAAGTTCAACATAAAGAAGATTATTTGTTGGAGAAGTTAAATGCATATTTTGGTTACAAGGCTGTCCATAAAATAAATATCAGCCAAAATATTCGATTAAGACCACAAATAAAGTCAACAAAAGAAACAAAAGAAAGAGTAAAATTAAGTGATACGGAAAAAAAGTATGTAGAAAGTGTCGTTGATGGAATAAAAGACGATAAATTAAAGGAAATTTTAACAAAATTAGGTGAAAGTGTAGTATTATCAAATCGGGAGTAAATGGGATGATGAAGATAATTAAGCGAACAAGTCGAGCATTGGCCTTAATCGTTGTCTATATCATGTGCGCATACGGATATTTGAGTGCAAAAGGATTTATTATTAAGGACGGGATTCCCATATTAAACAATACCGCTCAAGCCGATACTGAATTTTCAGAAAAAGTAAGAGGAGATGTTCTGTTAAGTTCAACACAAATGCGCATAGAGGGGAAAGAAAATGCCCCGTTAACCATGTATGCTTTTTCGTCAATGGCATGCTCTCATTGCAGCGATTTTCATAATTACATATTGCCTAAAATCAGAAGAGATTTTATAGAAACGGGAAAACTTAAATACATATATATTCATTTTCCGATAGATGCCGTATCAATGAGGGTAGCAAAATTATCATATTGTCTTCCCCCTGAAAAATATGAAGGATTTATTTCTGCACTATATAAAAAGAAAGATTGGTTCTATTCAGGTAAGAAAGAAACTTTAAATAAGTATGCAAAAGAATTTGGTATGAGCGATGAAGATATAAAAAAGTGCGATGAGGATAAAAAGCTAACCAGCGATATATTGATGACGTTTAATCATGCACTGAAGACATTTAACATTGAGGGTACGCCGTCATTTATAATACAAGGAAAAGATGGGGAAGAATTGATAAAAGGATCGCGAAGTTATGATGATTTAAGTGATTATCTGAACAAGCGCCTATCCGGAGAAAAATAGATGCAAATTCCCGAAGACATAAAAGCATTAGATGAAAAAATAGCTAAAGCGAAGTTATTAAAACAACAAGAAGAACCACAAAGTAAACATTCGGATTTTTCCCATTTAACAATGGGATTGCGATTAGGCGTAGAACTGGCTTCGGGTACAATTGTCGGAGCGGCAATCGGTTATACTTTAGACGAAGTATTTGACTTTAAGTATATAATGCTGTTAATATTCACTATATTTGGAGGATGTGCCGGTATGTTAAATGCATATCGCTACATAAAGAGTATAAATACAAACGAGGAAAAAGAGGGAGAATAATCGTGTCCGGTCCAATGGAACAATTTGAAATTAAAAAGTTAGTCCCGATAGAGATAGGGGGATATGACATTAGTTTCACGAATTCCGCATTATGTATGGTTCTTGCGGCAACTTTAGTTGTTTCAATTTTTGCATTGTGTCTGCGCAAAAGAACATTAGTTCCCGGAGTATATCAAAATATTCCGGAAAGTATTTATGAATTTATTTATAAAATAGTTCTGGATAACGTAGGGAAGGAAGGACTAAAATATTTTTCTTTTATATTCACCTTATCACTTTTTATAGCATCAGGAAACATACTTGGTCTATTCCCATATAGTTTTACATTTACATCACATTTAGCAGCTGTAGGGGCATTATCGATATTTGCTTTATTGTTCAATATGATTGTTGGGATAAGAAAGAAAAAATGGGGGTATTTAAGAACTTTTATGCCACGAGGGATACCATGGCCGTTGGCACCACTGATAATACCGATAGAAACGATATCGTTGTTATCAAAACCCTTCAGTTTAACGGTAAGATTAGTTGCAAATATGACGGTAGGACATATTATGTTAAAAATAATAGCCGGTTTTGTTGCAGCACTAGGGGTATGTGGTGTAGTTCCACTATTCTTTGATGGATGTATTATAGCGTTTGAGCTATTTATCGCAGTATTGCAGGCTTATATATATACAATTTTATCTTGTATTTATTTGAGTGACGCGCTTCATTATCATTAATTAATTTAGGAAAGGAAAAGAGATGGAAAATATAATAGCATCAGATGCCGCAATGTATTTTGGGGCAGCATTGTGTACCATACCGATGGCCGCATCAGCCTGGGGGGTAGCAAAATTATGGATAACCATGATTGAAACGGTAGGACGCAATCCTCAAGTAAAGAAGGATGTAGACACATACGGTTGGGCAGGGTTTGCAGCCATTGAAGCGATTGCATTATACTGCTTAGTAGTTGCATTAATAATGTTAAATAAATAAAGGTAATAAAGATGCCGCAGTTAGAGATATCGTCTTATTTAACCCAGATATTTTGGGTAATAACGACCTTTATCATATTTTGGATGATAATGGATTATGTACTAATACCGAAGATATCTGAAACAATAGAGGCGAGAAAACGCAAATATGATGATTTCATAATGAAAGCTGAGGAAATAAATAAAAAAGCCTTAGGAACATTAGAGCGTTATGAAACTACTTTAGCTGCGGCAAAATTAAAAGCCTCTGAACAGATTAAAGCAAATGAAGACGCCCTTAGAAAAATAATAGAAGAGCGAGAAGATGAAATAAATCAACAATTAAAAACCAAAATAGCGGAACATGAAGAAAGATTGAGAGCAGACAAAGCAGCGACATTATCAAAAATTGAAGAGTTATCAGAAATAGCTGCTGCAACAATAATTAAACAATTAGATTTAAAGACAATAACAGAATCAGATATCCAACAAGTTGCCCAACAGAAAGAGTAAGGTTATGTCCCCTAGTATACAACAGGAAATATCAGAAACAGTAAACATGCCAGAAGCTCACATGGAAGTATTTTACTTAAGTGGAGAGTTTTGGGTTGCCGTAGCATTTATTTTGGTAATGGCAGTTTTGCTAAAGCCGCTTATGAAAGCTGGGAAAAATCTTATAACCAAAAGGATAATAAGAATAAAAAGGGAACTTCAGGAAGCAGAAAATTTAAAACTTGAAGCTCAAAAATTATATGCGGAATATGAACGGAAGTTTTTAAATACAGATAAAGAAGTGTTGGATATTGTTAAAGAACAAGAGAATACGATAGAAGAAACTAAAGAAAGAAAGATAAGAGAACTAAATTTATATTTGCAAAGAAAGTCAAATGAAGTAGATAACAGAATAGAACAAGAATTTGAGCAAGCCGGACAAGAAATAAATAACATGATTAGCAACAGAACGGAAGAAATATTGATATCTGTAATTAGCTCAAAATTAACCAAATCGGATTATAATCATTTAATAGAAAGATCAATTACACAAATAAAAAACGGTCTCTCGGCAAACAAATAATACCTTGGAGATTTAAATGGAGCTTTTACAATATAGTTTTTCAGATTTGTATATAAATTCCAACAAAGATTTCTATATCTCAGATGAGAAATATGCAAATAGTTTAAAAAGAGTTGAACCAAGTGATAAGGAAGAATTTTGTGAACAACTTTTTTTAATAATGCATCAAACCAGCTCCTATTCAATGAATTACAAGGGAACATTTTTCCGTGTTGAAAATGTATTGAGCGTAAATGGTGAACTGTATTGTTTAAGGAGAATGCCGCTAACCATACCCAGCATTCACAATCTTGGGTTTGATCATCGCTTTGTTCAATATATGCTCTCACTATCAGCACAAAGTGGGCTGATAATATGGGGTGGCGCAACCGGTTCGGGGAAGACGACATCGATATCAAGTTTATTAGCAGAATATTTAAATTTAGAAGGAGGATTTGCTTATACAATTGAAGATCCTGCAGAAATGCCTCTGGAGGGAGAATATCAATCCTTTAATGGCTCTATAGGTTTTTGCAAACAAACAGAAGTACAAAATGACAACTGGAGAGATCCGCTAAAGTCTGCTTTACGCTCAAAACCTAGATACATTTTGATTGGAGAGATAAGAACACCGGATGCGGCATGCGAGTGCTTACGAGCCTCAATATCAGGACACTTGGTTTTAACAACAATTCACGCAAGTTCAATAACAGATGCTCTAAGCTCATTAGTTAAATATGCGAGTTTTAGTATGAGTGAAAGTTCTGCATTTGATATATTGTCCAGAGGCATACTTTCGGTAATTAAGCAAGATTTAGTAGGTACAGAAATGCATAGGAAACCAAAAATTGAAACACTGTTTGCTAATCCAGATTTAAATAAAGGATGTTCTGTACGTTCCATAATTCGTAGCGGAAAATTAAATCTAGCAACATCAATAGAAATGCAAGCCGCAAGAATGGCACAATCATTACCGATATTCTAAAAGAAACAAATACTTTCTAAGCTATTTTAACGACCAAATAAGAGTGTTATTACGATTAGAGCAAAAATTTTTACTGGAATATTTCTCAACAGGAAGAGGATTTTCAGCTCCCCATGTATAAACAAAAGTTCCGTTACTATTGTGAATAGTTATTTTATCTAAGACCAACAATTGAGATTTAGTAAGTTGAGCCTCTGCGTAAGACAAACATTGAGCTTTATTAAGATTAGGCATGACAATATCAAAAGTGACAGAACGCGGAGAAACAGGAGCAGCCTCAAACCCTTCACCTAACAGAATATAAATATCATCTTTAAGTACAATATTTCCATCTTTTACATATTGAATCGGAATAACTTTATCATGTAATAATGTGTCAGTAGAAAGTTTCCAATAATCAGGTTTATCGGCATAATAAACTCTGGTATATTCTGCAATTCGAAAAATAGCATCTAAGTTAAAAGACAGCGCGCGACGCGATGAAGAACAAGAATAAAATAAAATAGTAATCAGCAAAAAGGGGATAGAAACTTTAATAACCAGATTTTTATTTTTAAGAAGATACTCTTTACCTCTAAGAAAATAATCACGCAAATCAGAAGAATACATATTAACCACTACCACTTTGTATGAGGTAAGTAAATTCCGCAATTTAAGATAAAAAGGTAAAAACTTTTCGAGCATACCAATTACCCCATTGCGCTAGTAATCTGGTCTTGCATTTCAAACACGCCAAACACAGCCCAAGCGATAATACCGGAAATTGCAAACATTGCTACCATGTTCAAAATAGAAGCCTTTTGCTCAACAGCTTCAGCAGATTCGTCAAGCCAATCGTTAGCAAGCCGATCGAGTGCTTCCTCAAAGTTATCAAGCTCAGCATAAATGCGCAAATCAGCAACAATATCTTTATCAGGGAAATTCAACTTTGTTTTAGAAAGAGCCTCTCCCAAGTTATCACCATTTTTAATAAAATCCATAGCTCTATCAATACGCTCTTGCAAATACCTATTAGAATCTTTTCTCAAGGAAGTCAAAGCGACGGAAATAGGCACACCACCTTTTATTAAAGCAGACAAAGAAAGTAACCAAGTAATACCCATAAACATTTTATACAATGACCACGGCGGACAATCGTCAATAGCCTTTCTTGTAGGTCCAGTCCAAATACCGATAGTAGCATAAATAAGAAGAAAGATAGCTGGAAAGAAAGCGAAAGCTAATAACCAATTCTTTTGAATCCACAAAGAAACAGCAACTAAATCTTTAGCTGTACCCGCCCATCTCGCATTAGGAGCGGCATCCATCATAGGAGGCACCATATACGCACCAATAGCATAAATAACTAAAACGGACATAAGCAACAAGAAAGACGGATAAGCAATAGCTCCGATAATAGGCTTCAACATTTTCTCAGTACCTTCAGCCACACGGATCAAGTTCATCAAAGCACTTTCCAAGTCAGACATATCACCAACCGAAAGCATCAATCTTTCACGACTTGGCGCCCACCCCTTAAGGGCATCGGAGAAAGCATAACCATTTTGAAGAGCTTTACCCCAGGACGCAATAGCAATAGCCATAGGCTCACTTGAATGTTTACCATTATCGGTAATACTATCATACATAATATCTAAAGCATTCATCAAAGAAAATCTGTTTCTAAGCAAAGATGCCAATTTTTTATAAACTTTTAACCGAGCCTTACCCGCCATACCAATACGAAACTGAGCAAAAGAAACTTCCAACGAGCCTAAAGACTTCATTGCTTTATTAAAGGCACCTGTATTTGTTTCTTCTTTTTTAGCCATAGTAATCTCCTAGTAGACAGGACGTTGGTCAATCAAGCCGCACCAACGTTCGACTTCATCCATATCAATTTGTCCTTTAATCATACGTTCAATAGCAGCATCTTTTAAAGGACGTCCATTTAATTCACTAACCCAATAGTCAATAGCTTTAGCTGTTTCGTTATCAATCATAAGTCTCAAGAAGCGAGAGTCAGGCAAAATAATTTCATCAACAGCCATTCTACCTTTAAAACCTTTATAACCACACGCTTTACACCCAGGACCACTGACATAAACATTTTCAATACCATAATCACCCAATGCATTACGCAAACGATCAAATTCAGGAGATCCTTCTTTCGTCTTAATTGATTGTCTGCAATTAGGACATAATTTTCTAAACAGACGTTGAGAAACAAGTCCTTTAACCAATTCAGGGTCATTAAGTAGATAGGGTTGAATACCCATATCACGCAAACGAGTAACAATAGCCGGAGCCGAGTTTGCGTGCAAAGTAGTCCAAACTCCGTGACCAGATAGAGCACCTTTAAAGGTTAATTCAGCAGTAGACAACGAACGAGTTTCCCCCACAAGAATAACGTCAGGGTCGGAACGAAGCGCTGCAGACAATGCTTTAGTAAATTGCTCATTTTTTTCTTCTTCAGTATTTGCGTTAGTAACAGGCATCTGGCGAGCACCAGGAATAGGATACTCTGGAGGATCTTCCACGGTCAACAAGTTAATCTGATAATTTTTTTCTTGTAATAATTTAATCATATTACGTTGCAAAGTTGTAGATTTACCCGAACCAGTAGGGCCAGCAACAACGTTCAAGCCTACAGCCATACTTCTCATTTTATAAAAAAGATCTTCTTCATATTTCCCAAGCCCCAAAGAGCGTAAATCTGAGCTTCCCTCAGGGTTATCATCAGCATACAAAAGACGCATAACCAGATATTGGGAACCAAACGCGATAGGGTTAAATTGAAGACGGATAGCCAAAACATTATGAGGGAGCATCAACTTACCTTTAGAGCCGCGCAAAGGTGTGGAACCTAATTTTTGAGCACCCTGAAATTCATTTTGAGAATAGTTCGAGTCTGAAATATCGGCAGAAGCAAAAACCGAACGAACAAAGGCTTCCCCCCATTCTCCGCCATATTCATTTTGTTTAACCATAATACCGTTTTCACGAAATAATACGGTAGAAGACGAGCCGACGATAATATGAACGTCGGACACTTTTTTTTGAGAAGCTCTTTGAATAATATTAATAAAGTCGATTTGCATCTGCATATCTTCAGCTTCTTCTGCAGACACATCAACGGTACCGGCACCACGTTCAGCATAAGCGTAAATAGCAGATATTTCATTAAGAGTAACATAACGAGGTGCTTTTATTGGAATTTTTCTTCTTTTAACATTTGCCTCAAAGTTATAAACAGCACCGTCAAATCTGTTATCCTTAGAAACAAGATACGTTCCATCTGAAAACAATGCCAACAAACGTCTTGTTTCATTAGAGATAGCAAAATCGGAACCATTAACAGTCAGTAGCTTATTACCGTTGGCAAAAAGCTGATCAAACAGATTAACTTTTTTAGGCTGCTCACCACCCGCATCTTCATCTTCAAAATTAGAAGTCGGATTAGCTTGTCCGTTAACTATGTTATCTTTCTTTAACTCTTCCGCCATACTTTACACCCGCAAACAGCAATTAAAATATTAATCAATTATTTTTTCTTTTTCTCGTCTAGAAGTCCGAGAGTAGGAACATACCCATCAATAGATTTACCGACATAGAGATAATCATCACTACCATCTCTGCTAAATTTAGCATAATCGGAACCTATTTCGCTGAGAATATGTCCGCTAGGCAAAGGCGAACCGACTTTCAATGACAAAGGTTGTCCGTTAATATCTATAACATCGACAGATATATTTCCTGCTCTCCCCGTAATACCCAAGATTGCATATTGAGCACTTAATTTTTCAGGAACAACCTCTTCTTCTATTTCTTCAGTGCTATCAATGTTTGCAGAAGCAACATCACTAACTGCAGCAGCTGCGGCAGCTGAAGCATTTTTATCTTTCAATTCTTCAATAGATTTGGAGGCTAAATACATATTATTCTTAGCATTTTTGATAATTTGAGCATCAGCTTCAACTCTTTTACGGAGTTGTTCATTTCTAGCCTTTAAGTTTTTAACAATTCTTTCAAAGTTTGCACGAGCGGCCTCCGCAACTTGTATATTTTTAGCAGAAGCGTCTAAAACTCTATTAATGCGCTCTTTAAATAACTCTATAAGTTCTTTTTTCTCAATTTCGAGAGCAGAGATTTGAGCATAAAGGTTTTCTTTTTCTTTCAACCATTCTTGTTGATTAACAAGCATTTGGTTCATATATGCATTAAGAAGTTTTCTTTGTTTTAAGACCTCGAAAAGTTTCTCTTTATCAAGAAGTTCTTGTTTTTCCTTTAAAACTTGAGCTTCAATTTTCTTCTTACGCTCAAGATCTTGCAATTTCTGTTCTTCTTTCAATCTAGCTTGATCATCAATATTTTTCTGCCGAATAGCCTTTTGCGCTTCAATTTCATTACGAATTTTCTCTCTCCGTAATTCCAAAGTCAGCAAAGTTGTACTTTTTTCAATTTCAGACATTTGGGAAAACAAATCGCTATCCATCTGCGACAAGATACTATTTCCGAGAGCTTCCACTGGATTCGCTTTATACTGAATGTCTTTAGGTAAATCTGCATCATTGATAGCTGAATTAGCAGTAGCAGAAGACTGTGCTTGTCCACTAGGTTGTTGAGGTGCCGGCGCATTAAGATTTTTCATTTTCAAATCAAAATTAAAATCATCACCAGCCGAAGATTGCGGAAGTGGTGCATTAGGTGCAGGATTCTGAGCCTGCTGAGAAACAGAAGGAGGAAGGCCGGCAGAATTACTACCCTGAGCAACATTCGGGAGAGAAGCTGTTGGCTGTGCTGCCGCTACATTATTTACATTAGCTGAATTTTGTGCTGGCACCACAGGAGCGGCCGTTGGCGCAACAACCTTTGCCTGAGATGGAGAAACTAAAGCATTGGCATTTTGAGTAACATTTGCGGCATCAGCAGATTGGGATGCAACATTTAAAGATAGGTTAGCGGCATTAGCCGAAGCATCAGCAACACTAACTGCATAGGCATTAGCAACATTAACAACAAACGCTGATATAATTAATCCATAAAATTTATTTCTACTGAACATAAATTGTCCCCTCATAATTCCATACGCCACCATTATAACGTATATTATTAATCTTAAGTCCTGAAAATTTTGTTAACATCGGTTTCCAAATTTCAGGATCGTATCTTGAATTGATTTTAAAATTCAACGCCTCATAAATTTTATTTCCTGCTTTAACTTTACCATTAGACAAAGAGATAGACATATTAAGTGTCTGAAATAAATCATTAACCATATTTCGTAATTCAGACATTGTCTTAGTTGGAATAGAATTAACTTTTTTAACAGACTGAAATGGTATAGAAACAGTAACAGATGTACCTCTATCATCAACAGTTTTATTAGTAAAAGACATCCCCGAATAAGTCAAAGCCATTTCAATCCACGACAAACGTCCAAACTCTCTTCTCCAAGAAGTAACAATTCCCGAAGCAGAACAAGTTATACCGCCATTTTTCCATCCCGGAGTAGTGATAGCAGCTAGCGATTGCATTGTCGTTCTGCAATTATCAAGTAACCAGTTTGTTTCGACCATAGATTCCCAAGGAGCCGGGACGATTTTTTCGACCTCTTTAACAACTTTCTTTTTAGCTCTTCGAGTAACGACTTTGTTTTCCTGGGTTTTAGTTGCAAAGAAAGTATTGGCTATGAACATAACCATCCAAGCGCCGGCAGCGATAGAGAGAACCACAACAATAGCTAACTCTGCACCGCGCAATGCATTAATTTTCTCTAATTGAACATCAAGTCCCTGGGCAAAGACTTCAGAAATATCTTTTTGCTCAGTATCTTCAATTCCCCATTCTTGCGGAGCTATTTTTCTAGACCAGTCAGGAACGGATAGCATAGACATAAACTGTTCTCTAGCATCTTCTTCTTTAACAAAGAGAACATCGCCATCAGATAAGATAACATCATTTCTGACACACAGATACCAATAACCGGCATCAACTTTAAACACCGCCAATAAGGATGATGCATCACTCATTGCCGTAACAGCTGTAACAGCTGCAACATTCATACCTTTTTTGAAACCCTGAGAAGAAACAGCAAGACCAAGTTGCGGAGATTTACCATGTTTTACACAAAATAAATCAGCTCCGACCAAAACATTTTCAGCCGCTTCTTTCGCATCTAAAAACGGAGCATCAACATTCTGCAAACTTTCCCAGAATATACTTGCAGCATACTGTATCCCGTCAACAGTAAAGCTAGAAGCCCATTCTTTACTGTTCTCGCGAGAAGTTTCCTCTGAAACATCTAAATCTTTGTCTTCTTCTTCAGACACTGTCTACTCCTAAAATTTCATACGAGATTCCGGCATCAAAGGCGATTCTAACACAACAGGAGTTAATAAAATAACAACAATACTACGAGTCTTATCAACTTTCTGATGACCACCTAAAATATTATTATTAACAGCTCCCAAACCCGTTTTATCACTGGTTGTTTCGACACGCTCATAACCTGACAGAACCAAAGTTTCACCAGATTTTAATGCAACTTCTTGAGAAAAGCCTCTCTCCTCAATAATTGGATTTTGAATATATCCGGATTCTTCCGAACTGTCTAAGTTAACATTTTCCAAATCCAACAAATCAGACAAGCTAAGACTAAACAACATCATCAAACGACCATGATCCATAATTCTTGGCAAAACATCCAGTGTAAAACCTGTTTCTATTTCTTCCGTTTCAACAGTTACATCGTAGCTAGCCTCACCACCGACTGTACCATTGTTCGTTTTAGTATATTCAGAGATATAATTTTGCGTTTTAACTACTTGAATAGGAGCCGGTTTATTATTCATTGTCGTGACCGTACCACTGGTAACCAAAGTCGTAACCCCTTGTGTGGAAAGAGCCTGAATAGCCGCATTAACGGTAACATCTCCGCTTAAAATCTTCATAGACATACCGCTGTTACCATCAACCAGCCCTGTTGGGCCAAAGTTATTATCTCCCAAAGTGATATTACCACCGGAAGCTGTTCTATCTTTGAAGGCTGCGTTTAAGTCGAAACCGAAACCACGAGATTCATCTACTTCGACTTGCAGTACCTTTACGCTAATAGCAACTTGTCTTGATAATCTGATGTTTTGTTCATTAACAAATTTTGAAACTTTTTTAATTTCCGTTGGAGTAGCTGTAATTGTCAATGTTCCGTTCATCGGATCTGTAACCAAGCTAGACCCAGTGCCCAACATAGACTTAACCGCTGTAACAATATTTGCCCATAAATCTATACTAGACACGCCACTGGTAATACTACCACCACCGGAAGAACTACTAACGCTGGATGTCATAGACGGCTTAGTCGGCAAGGTATACAAAGTAAATGTTTTCGTTGTATATTTATAGATATAAATTTCTCCGTTTTCATATTTCCACCATACGCCAAAATGGGAACATACCTCATCTAACAAACCGCTTAAAGAACCTTTATATGAAACGAGCATACGCGAAGTATCTGACCATTTTGAACCGACTTTAGAAATCGTTGGCGCGTTTTTATCGGCAGCAGCCTTAGCCGCAGCTTCTAACTGTGGTGCAAAACGCACTTTAATAGATGTAATCTGCCCTACCATATTACCTATTTCATAAAGAGTAATCGGTCTATTACTGACTAAAGTAACTCCGTCAGAAGTTTCAAGGTAATGCGGTAAAGGTTTATCCCCTTCATATTCTATCTCACTTGTATCACCTAGCCAGATATCATCTTTGATTCTAATAACATCTGTATCTGCGACAGTTTGAGGCGCTTTAGCATCCTCTTTATGTTTAATTGTAGCATCAACATCTCTTTCCAAAGCTGCATCATAATCTGTTGGCAACGAACAAGAAGCAACACCTAAAAGTAAAAAAGCTGCAAATCCGAGTAAATATTTTTTATTAGTATGCATTCTCATTCTCCATTGTTTCAACAACTATAACACGATTCCCTTTATAATAAGTAGCAATAGGCGCTGGTCTTGCTCTTGCAAAAGCTCTAATCAAAGCAGAACTTACATCTGCAAATTTACCCTTAAACATGACGCCTGCGTTCAAGATATAATTTCTATTAGTATTCCACAAGAGTTTCCAACCGGACATTGCGCTCCACTTAGTCAGTAACTCACGTAAATTTTCACCTTCTTCAGCTTCCCAAGTCAATACCGTATCATCGCCGACTTGTATTTCATTAATATCGATATCTGTAACAAGTTGTTTACCGTTTCCGACTTCAGTAAACTCAATATTCTCGTCATCTATATAATCGGCAATATCAAAAGCCTCCTCCGTAAATTCAGAAGTAATAACATCGTCGTTATCCATTATTTCTTCGCAATTTTCCTCGCATACAATTTCATAAGAAGAACCATCTTCTGTAACACTCTTTTTAATTTGTCTTATTTCTTTAATTTCAGGTAATTTAACATTATCAGCGTGTTTAATTACATTCTGTTGTTTAGGGGATTCTACAGGAGATGTTAAAGGTTTCTGTTCGTCCAAACTATAATTACTGGGGGCTTTATAAGCATCTTGTGGAGTTTCTAATTCCAATTTAGCTGTTTCACTAAACACGCCATCGTCAACAATATATTTGGGATTTCTATTTTTTCTGACAGTATCACTAACGGTCACGGTCTGAGTAACAATATCATCTTCTATATCAGGTTGAATTGTCGCAGTAAGATTATTGCCGGCAGCAGACTGTGTGTATAAGTGATCTCTTTTGGTTCTTTCGCCATAAGCTCTATAATCAGCTTCTGTTTTGGTATAATTAACCAAGGCAGTATCATTGCAGCTAATTCCATTAACGCCACAACGATTATTCGGATTAATCGTAGCATCAATAACCGGAGCATCTTCTTCAGGGATAAAGACGCTGGTTTGATTTTTATCTGAGAAACCGCTACAAGCAGAAACACTACACATACATAATACACAAAACGGTAATAAAAAACTCTTTTTCATATTTTGACCCATTTTAAAATCCAACCTAACTCTACAATAAATATTAAAAAATAATTAATCAAGCATAACACTTTATTTATAAAACGTTTTGTTGATTAAATTTTCAACTACTCCTGAATTTTTATTGTTCTAATAATAAAAGTATTTGGTTCTGTTAAAGAAAATACCGTATCGACTTTTTTGAAATCAACGCCGTTATTCATAAAAATAGTGTAAAGAAGATTTAAACGTTTTCTTTGTAATTCGATAGAAGCGGTTGCATCTAAGCGAACTTGAAGATAATAACGCTTTTCTTTTGCTTTTTCCGAAAAAGCTCTAAGCCAACGGAGTGTTTGTCCGGATATCTCGGCTCTGTCTGGCTGAAACGAGAGTTTTAGCTCTGATGGAATTATTTTGTTCAGAGCTTGCTCCTTCTGTGTTTCTTGAATTGTTTCATAAAAACTAACCAGAGCATCATTTGAAGATAAATCAGCATTATGGGGCTGATCACCTTGGCTGCTATATAATGGCTTGGCTTTATCTTTATTTTTGTTTTTTGATGGAGAGGATGCTGAAGTATCCTTTTTATCAAAGGATGGAGAAAACCACGAAGATATATTGCTAAGAATACCTTTACTTTCTTCCGTGGATTGCGAAGATAGCTTGGTGTCGGGTTCTTTCTTCGGGATAATCTTTAAAGACGAAACATCTTCTTGAGGAGGTGTTTGTGTTTTAGGAGATGTTGTTGGTTTCTTTTCTTGATGTTTACGGTACTCTGTTGTGGTTGTTCGAGGTTTTGTGGTGATAAATGTGGGGGTTAAATTTTCATCATTTAATATCTCGTCAGGAATGGGAAAAATGATGCTTTGCTTGATTCGTTCTGCTACTTTGTAAGACAAATCATCATCTTTATTGGCTAATTGCTCGGGGGTATCACTAAATAGGGGTGTAGCGTTATCAGATGCATACTGCTCCAATAATTTTTTATTTTTTATGTGTTTGCCACCTTGAGCAATGACCCAAGGTGAATCAAAAGAACTGTCGATATTACTCGCAGAAACATCGGTAGGCAAAAGAGCTATTTGATTATCGGTATCGTTACCATAAGAAATTTCCGCATCGTAAGAATAATCTTGCTGATTCTCGAAATCTATTGGAATAGAGTTATTGTCAACATTAATGCTAAGGATTTCGTCATCTTCTAAACCGTTAAGCTCTTGCGGAGAATATACAATATCTAAATTTGCAGGGTTTATATCGTTTTTTACAGAAGATGTATCCGCTAATATTATCTCGGAGGGCTGTGGAGAAGACAATATATTTCCCTGTGATAACTGAGTATCAAGTAAAGAATTTTTCCGAATTTCTGCGAAAGAAATATTTCTCAATGCTGTATCGTTTTGTTTGAAAAGTTCTATTTGGATGGTGGAATGATTAGGATAAATATGTGATATATGTGCGGAGGAAGCTAATAAGTGGCTGGTTAATGAAGTACCAACCAGAGACAAGCTAAAGCCTAAAATAAAATTTTTAAATTCCCACATAAAACACTTTCCGGACATAAACAGTAAAATCAAAAGTATTAACCATATTTTAAACATTAAATAAAAACATTAGCAAGTATATTTACAAACTAATAACAACAAAATCACTTACCATTTTAAGGAAAAAATATAAAAACAAAGGAGTGATTAGTGTGAAGTTTTTGTTACAAGGGCAAAAAGATAGAAAAATCAATACGATAGAAAGGGGTAAGAAGGCGTCAAAAGACTTGAATTTTTTTAAAATTTGCTGTAAAGTAAATAGTGTATAATGAATTTAGGAGAACTGATATGAGAAACTTAAAAAAGATGTTTACACTCTGCTCATTAGCATTAGTGTTCACAGTATTGCTTGCAGATGCATCATTCGCAGAAGATAGCGTTATGCAAACAGGTATGAATAAAGCATTGCAATTATTCAAACATATTAGAACGATTATTTTCGTAGTAGGTGCATTCGGTTTAATCGGTATTGCATTCCAAGCTATTTTCGGAAAAGTAAAATGGACATGGTTTGCAGGTTTGGCAGTTGGTTTGGCGATTTTGGCTGCAGCCGGTGCGATTGTTAACTATGCTACGGGTGGTAATATTGACTCTACTCAGACAGGTGATACATTCTCTCAGTCGGGTACAGGTATATAATTAACCAACAAACAAATAATGAAAAGGAGCGATTTTATCGCTCCTTTTTTATAACAAGAAAACTACCGGTTAGACCGGTGGTTCCAAAGAGCTTACAGTCTTACACATAAAATACACATACAACATGGAAAAGCAAATATTACGTAGTCTTTGCTCTCAGATATCGTAGGAAAGTCTTTTTCTGTTGGTATCGCCTGAAAATAGGGGGTAAGAAAATTGTGCCGTTGGAAAGGGATAAATATGATAGAAACAGAGATCTGTCTCGACTGTGGCTAATAAAGATATTTCCGAAATTTTCGGTGAGTTCGGCTAAGGGCTAACTCAAAGGTAAAAGTGGTTTAGCAATATATGAACGATGAGAAAATGCAAAATTTCGATATAGAAACAGAGAATTTGGGTGTTGTGGATATTATGTGGATACAACAAGGAAGAATACTCAAAAAATTACTGAGTATATCCGAAATCAACTTAAAGAAGATGTTGAGCGGGTTAATTAACGAAAGATTTTGACATATTAACAGGTAACAAGTAATCTTCCCTCCGGTCAGACCGTTATACGCTCTTAAGGCATTTGCCGGCACTATTAGTGGGATACCCGTTAAAGAAGAGCCACTGGCTCAACCTATGGGTTTCTTTTTTTGTATTTGTTTTGTGGGGAAAGTGATAAATAAAAGTTAAAAACAAAAACATCAAAAGGTAATGATATAATCCACGAAGGATATCTCCTCAAAAAAAGTATGATGTGTGAAGTTTTTGTTACAGAGTAATAAAATGCGTGGAATCAATAGGATAGGCAGGAGGGAGGTATGTATTTTTTTCTGGCTATTTATTTGAATTTGTGATATACTAAGAACAATTATAGGGGAGATTGAAAATGCAAAGAGATAACAGAATTTTCTACGCATTGATTATACTGACTTTATTGGCGCCTTCAGTGGCATACGCTGGAGCATTTGACTCTTTAATATCGTCAGGAAAAGAAATTTTCACGGGGTTAAGAGAAATTATTTACCCGGCTTCAGCAGTTGGTATAATTGCTGTTTGTATTGGTGGTTTTTTTGGAAATATTAACTGGAAATGGTTAACGGCGATTATTCTGGGTCTAATAGTAATCAGCTTGTGTGCTGGTTTTGTAAAAATATTTGCACCGGAAGGAGCCAGCGCAATAGCAGATAATATAGCTTTAGGAACATAGGAGATAGGAAATGACAAAAAGAAGTATGTTTCTCTGTATTGCATGTATCATAGCAGTTTTAATGATAAGCAGCGATGCGATGGCAGCGGGTGTTTTTGCTGAATTAAGGACAAGAACAATATCGTTTGCATCTCAATTACGAAATTTGGCTTATGCGATATCATGCTTTGGTATAGTAATGTTTACCTTTTTGGCGATTAGCGGAAAGATTAATTTTAAGCATTTGGGATATATTTTTATCAGTTTATTTATGCTTTCTGCTACAGGAGCTATAATAGATTACTTTACTGGTAGTCACGCAAATTTAGCTGCTGAGTATAATCTAAACGATACATACATGAAAACGGTACAACATAGCAGCCTGGGAAGTTAGAAAAAATAATTACAAATTTAATAATTTTTAAGATTTTCGGGCTTAATATGAGAAGATAAAAAAGAGGGGTTAAGCCATGAAGGATATAATATTAAAAGCAGTAGCCAATCCTCCCAAATTATTTTGGGGGCCGGTATTGCCGACAGCGTTAAATGCTGGGTTGCAAATACCTTTTATGTTCATGGCGATAGGAATGGCAGATGTAAACCCTCTGATTTTTATTATAAGTATAGTTACAGGGCATTTAATAGTTGTTGCATTAGGAGCAAAAGATCCGCATCTGTCAGGAATGATACAAGCCTTCGGGCAGACTAATATAGTGCCGCAAAATTTATACAAAGTGAAAGGGCACAAATTTGAACCTTAATTTTGACTTTTATACTTTATTTATAGCAGGTCTGCAAAGTGCGGATGCGATTGTTGCGACTTTAGGAATTATATCTGCTGCCGCAATAGCAATTTCGTTGGTATCAAAAATAGGCACATGGGTTTTACCGCAACCAAGTGAGTCAAGAGTTGCGGATTTTTTACCTTTTGATAGTTTGTTATCAGATGGTTCAACATTAAGATGCAGTAATGGTACATATGTAAGAGTATTTAAGGTTGAGGGGGTAGATTTAACATCTGCTCGTGATGAAACGGTTTTATCCATGTTTGAAGCTCGAAAGTCATGGCTTGATAACATGGCAGATTTACAAGTAACATGCCGTGTTATAACGATACGAGATCGCGTTCCAATGGAAAAGAACAAGGCTGATTTTGGAAATAAGTGGTTAAAGATAGTAGATGACACATGGCGAGAGAATTTAAGCCGCGTATATAAGAATGATCATTACATTATTTTATCAATAGAAGACAGAAAAGAAGCGGTTAAAGATTTAAACTACGCATCACAATCCGTAATGGCGAATTTAAATGATTATGGGATAAAAGTTTTATATGAGGATGATGAAAGCACGGCAGAAATGAGCCCGGTATATCCGTTTGTAAGAATTTTAAATCCGATAAGTAAACCGATGCCGAAAGTAAGAGATGCACGGGGTTTTCAACTAAAAGAAATGCTTAGCTCAGATGGTATCCATTTTACAGGAGAGGAAGGGATAATCAAGTTCTTTTCGGGCGGGAAAGAAAAATTTGCATTAACCATGGGGATACGTAATTCCGGAGACTATATGGATGAAGGGATGATATCATCGCTGTTGGCAATAGATTGTGAGTTGACAGTTCTACATCACATACATCCGTTATTTAAGCCCAAAGCCAGAATGATATTAATCCAGCAACAGAAAATGGCGGAAGTAACAAGTTTCTCCTCGGATGTAGTGGAGCAATACAGTGAGGCGTTGGCGGCCATAGAGGATAGTGATGCTGATCACCAATCATTAGTAGAATATTCAATGAGTTTTATATTAAAGGGTGATACGATAAAAGAGATAGAATTCGGAGAAAGTGAAGTTCAAAGAATATGTCGTTTATTTAGTGTAACACCGGTACGAGAAAATTGGATAGCGCAAGCGACATTTTTCAATCAATTTCCGGGATACGATACATGTGGCAGAACTTATTTTTATCTATCAAGAATAGTTTCATTGGCCGTATCTTTTGAGCAACTATCGACAGGTTTGCCGAGAAGTGACTGGGGTGAAGGCGCGATTACTGTATTTAGGACCATGAGTGGCTCACCATACAGATTCCAATTTCATATATCTGCAGCAGAATCAGCAGTAGCACACTGTTGCATTGTAGGACCGACCGGACAAGGTAAAACAACATTATTAACATTTTTAGCCGGTCAAGCGATGCGTCACGGTGATTTAAAAGTATACTTTTTTGACAGACATCGAGGTGCAGAAATATTTACGCATATGGTAAAAGGCGCATACGTTGGATTTAGTGGAGACAGGAAGAATGTATCATTAAATCCGTTTGATTCGCGCGATACGATGAGTAACAGAGCATTTTTAAGAAACTGGCTAAAAGCAATAACCATGGCAAATGATGCGCTATCAGAAAGAGAAGCGGCTCGAGCTGTTACAACCGCATTTGATTATTTGCGTCCGGAAGAGCGGGTGTTGAAAAATCTATATAAAAGCTGTTTTTCACCAACAGGTACGATGCGGCGAGAATTATATAGATGGGTAAATCCGGACCAATATGGCAATATATTTAATGCGGAACATGATAGCTTAGATTTAAGTGCAAACAGATTTGTGGCATTTGATTTTACGGAAATTTTTGATGATGACGTACTGGCAGCAGCATCAATTAGTTATATCATGCATAGAATACAATCAGAAAGCACCGAAACCGGAACGCCTGCCTTAATAATGATAGATGAAACAGCACCGATGTTGAAGCACGAAATGTTTAGAGATAATTTTATCAAAGGATTACAAGAAGGGCGTAAAAAGCGTCAAGCCTATTTATGTGCTTTTCAACAACCGAATATAGTAGATTCACTAGGGGTCGGCGATGCAGTAAGAGGGCAATGCAAGACGATGATATTCTTCAGAAATACGCAAGCAACGCCAGAATCTTATGCAAAATGGAATTTAACGGATAGTGAATATGATTTCATAAGTGGTAAATCATACAGAGATTGTCCGTATGCAATATTGTTAAAGCGTCCGGATGCGGGAGAAAATGGTGAAGGGGAGTCAGTGATTTTGGATGTAAACTTAAGTGGATTAGGCCCGTATCTAAAGTTATATAATTCAGGCATCAAGAATGTGTTATTGGTAGAAAGTTTAGTAAAAGAGTTTGGCGAAGACGGATTCGTAACAAAATATCTTAATGGATTAGGCGGATAATTTTATTGACAAAAATATAAAAATATGCTATACTTCTAAAGTTAAAAATTATTTAAGCGGGGGGAATTATGGATAGAACTAAAGTTTTGGGTATTGTTGCATTAAGTTGTGCCATAGTGATAAGTAGTCCCGCAAAGGCATTTTGGCCTGTATTTGACTTTGGAGAAGTACCGGTAATTGTGTCTAAAGTAACGACAGCATTTGAAGCATTATCAGAAAATAAAGAACAATTAATGAAGATGAATGGTGCATTAGATGCTATGGGAAAGAGTATAGATAATATAGCACAGTTTGGTCAAGATTTAAGAGGTCTTACAGAAGATATACAAGACGTAGTCAATAATACGGTGGATGGAATAAACGAAAATTCCGGAGCAGATATAAAGGTTCCCGAAAGTATAAATAACGGATTAACAATAACAAATGATGCTCTGGGAGATGGACTGGAAGATATAATCGACAAGACCCAAGAGACGCTAAAACCCGGAGAAGATATATTAGAAGAAGGAGCCTCGGGAATAGATAATGCACAAAAAGGAGCAAATCAGGTCAATGAAGGGATGAAAAAGTTAGAAGAAAAGAATGAAGAAGAAAACGCCAAGAGAGAAGAAAAAAAACAAAGCCAAACGGATGAAGCAATAGAGGAGGAAGAAGAAGAGGAGGAAATTGCGGAAGAGTCGAGAGACATCATTAAAGAAGAAATAATGGTAAGCATTGATGAATTTGAAAGTGAGAGCAAACAAATAATAGCACAAATGAATGATGTTTTAGACACGGGTATTAATACGCTGAATAAGTCAGCTCAAAACACAAAAAAAATACTGGATAATTTAGGAAAGTCTATAAAAGAAACAGAACAACTGAATGAAAGCGATAAAGAAATATTACTTCAAAGAATAGAAAAATTAAAAATGCAACATCAAAACGTGTCAGATAAAACAATAGCCATTGTTGAAAATGCAAAAGAATCCTATAATCAAGAATACGAGAACAAACTCATAGATGGATTAGCAAATTACAGAAATACGATAGAGCGTTATCTCAGAGGAGACATAAGTAAGGATATTGTAGTAAAAAAAGGAGAGGAATTGAAGTTAGCGGTTAAGCAAATTGACACAACTATAGATAAAGAAACGTTAGATACACAACGTCAAGAAACAGAAGATATAAAAAAAGAAATAAAAGCAATAGCGGCAGAAATTGCAGCAAAGAAAAGGTAGTTTATTAACACATTATCAATAAGTTTAAGATAATTAGTAAATAATGATATAGATTATTAGGGAGGGCGCGATATGATAAAAAGGATAATATCCGAAGTTGTAAAAGGGGCAATGATAATAAGTCTTTGTCTGACATTGAGTGTGCGCTCGGCAAAAGCCTTTGTCTGGCCAGTAATAGACTTAACAGAAATAGTTTCGTTTGTAAACAGTATTACGACCGGTTTGAACCAAGTAACAAATGCAAAGAGTCAATTAGATAATATAACAAATGTCATAAAAACGATAGGAGATCAAGTTTCCTCTGTAAGAAAATATGCTGCAGATTTAAAAGGAACAATAAAGAACATCAAAGACAATGTTGAAAGAATAACAACAAATGTGAAAGATACGACAAATAATCTGGATGATATAGCCTCTGACGTTAATAAAACATTAGAGGATACCTTAAATAAAGAAGAAGAGAATGCAGAGAACACAACAGAAACGATAGAAGATCAGGTAGATTCAGGAGCCACCGAAGAAGAAGTACAAGAAACGTTAGATGAAGCAAAAGAGGAATCTGATGCAAACAAAGCAGAAACAGATAAAGTGCTAGACAAAGCAGAAGAAACAATAAACGATTCAATGGAAAAAGCACAAACTGCTTTAGATATGTTAATGGAGACAATAAATAAAAACGGCGATTTAAATGAAGCAGATAAAACAAGGTTAAATGAAGAAGCAAATGATATTAAAGATGATATAGAAGACTTAAAAGAAACCGCATCAAATGCTATAAGTAGTGTAAAAGAAGAATTCGATACACTTTATAGCGAAGAAATATCAGTTGCATTTGATACATATAGCCAAGCGATAAGCGACTACTATGCCGGCAAAATAACTAGAGAGGGGTTGACAGCAGCAGGAGAAACATTTAAAAATGATATGTCAGGGTTAGAAGCAGGCATAGATGCCAATGTAATAGATAACATAGTAAACAACGCGCAGGACATAGCAAATAAGATAGATGCATTTGAAGAAGATTTGATGAATAGCATAAGCAATTCAAAAGGATATTCAGATGGCAGTGAAGAGGCAAATTGCGAAAGAATAATAAAAAGGAGATACGCTTTTAACTATGTTTCTGATTATGAACATCAATTATTAAAAGGAATATATGCGGAGGATGCCGATAAAAGTTTTTTGCTGTCGAAAGAATTAGCATGCGATAATTTAGATGTTTCAAAAATAGAAGAAGATCCGAGTGATTTTAGGGAATGCGTAGTAAAAGCAAAAGCAGAAGTAGAATTATATCCGGATATATATGAAGAAGCGCTCTATAAGGATTATAAAAAAGATGGTATATACAAGCATTTGCGCGAAGATTACAGTATAGCAAATATAGTAAGTGTCAGCAAAGCAAAACAATTCTCAGCGACGTGGGGATCATTAGAGCCGGACAATGATACCAACAAAGGGACATTATATGTTTTAAGAAAGACATTAAAGGATGTAGACAATACGCGCGCCGGATATCAATTAATGGGGATGACAGATATAGAATCACCTAAACTATGGAGTGAAATACGAAGAGTAGATGCTCTGAAACGAGCAAAAGGAGTGATTCAAGATTTCGAAACGGGAATGACTTTATATCTAGATGGAAGAGATGAAGATTTTGTAGAAGCAACAAATAAAAATTGGGGAACAATGCAATCAGACGACAGAGACAACGATGAGAGTGAAGCGGTAATAGACAAAGCTATTTTTTCAAATGTGATAATGTATAAGTGTGGTTTAAGAGCAAAAGATATTTCGGTATCCGAAAAGAAAAAAGCAGATATGTCAGCCATTGCGGAAAAAGAAAAAAACATAGCGGATTGTTTATATAAATATGCATTAGAAGCCAGTAGAGGTTCAGAGATAGAAAAGAAGGTCGGAAGGGAAAATCAAAGAAAAGCCTATAATGACTCTGCATTTAACAATTTAACATTAGCGACAATAAATAATTACAAATCAAGTTTAGATTACGTTGATCCAGAGAAGTTACCTGATCCGAGCAAAGACAAAAACATAGTAAGTTTACAAGACGGATTGAAAGAAAGTACAACAACCAAAGATGATTACTCGATTGGAGCACAAATTAATTATTATACCACACAGCAAATATTAAGTGTTGTTGATGCTGATGCACAAAACCAGCAAACAGAAATTTTAAAAGATTTAGAAACTTTTAACTATAACTACTTTGGTCAACAAGAGGAAGGAGAAGCACAATGAAAAAGAAAATATTTTTAATTCTCTTTTTCTCATTATTTGTATATACACGCGAAGCATATGCAATATTTGATATTATGGCAAAAGTTCAATCAGTGTTAGAATACTACAAAGATATAGAAAATAAGGTTCAAGAATATCAGAAGAAACTAAGAGATGTAGAAAAAAGAGCAAGACAAGGATTTGATTTAGCAAGCAATTGTTATAAAAATCCGACCAAATGTGATGCCAAAGCGATAGAAGCCTTCGCTAAAGATTCTGAAAGTTACGTTAAAAGTTTAAAAGAGGTTAAGGTAATGCCGGGAGCAGAAGAATTAAAAGAAGGCGATTTAAAGAAAAAGAGCGACAGTAGCTTAGCGCAGACGGTAGAGAACACATATATATACCAAAGAGGACAAGGACAAGATATCGAAAAGACGGCAGAAAATCGTCAATATTTAAATGCGATAGTCGCAGATGACACAGCCTTACTATTTGCTAAAGGTGTATCAGCCCGTCAAAGTATTTTAGTAGAAGATGGCTCGCTTTATCAGTCAGAATTTAAGAATGAGAATATGGATGAGATACTAAATGCTCAAAACATAGTTGCAATAGCCACGGAACAAAGATTAAATAGGATATTAGAAATGCGTGCCTACATGACGAGTGCCGGCTCGACAGCCGAATTAACGCAACAAACCAGAGAAGCGGATGAATAGGAGAAGCACAATGAAGAAATTTATATTAATCGTCTGCATAGCACTTGGCATATATGGAAGCAACATACGCGCAGCTCAAGCATTAATTATAGATGCGCCGGCACTGGCGGCAAAGATTAGTGAGTGGGTTGGTAGGCTAGCTGATGCAACGACAAAGATTTCCCAACAAGTATCGCAAGTAAAGCAAATGAGCTCACAAGGATTTAACAAAGAAGAATTATTCAACTTAGCCGAAGAATACGCAACGGAATATGGTAAAAATTTACTTCAAACTAAAATGAAAAAGGTTGTAGAAGGAACTAAAAAGAAAAATAAAGACAAGTTGGAAACAGATAAAGAAGCTTATGTAACATCCAAAAATTTATATTATGACGAAAAGATAGCCATCATGGATGAAAGTATAAAAGAGACCGAAACGATGAAGGCTCAAAAACACAATGAAATGATGTTAAAGAAAGCAGAGGTAAATCAGAAAAAAGATTACTATGAAAGTGTAAAAGGTATATTATCAGTAGAAGCGGAAGCATACGATAAATATATCAAAGCGGAGATGGAATATCAGGAATTAGAAACAGCGTATAACGAATTGGATGAGCTAATACTTACGCTTGAATCCCAAAAGAGCAAATTAGAAGCGGAGAAAGCCAAAGTAGGTACAATGGATGATCCCGAATATGTTTTATACGAAAAACGGTTAGAAGAGATGGAACAAGAGGTTGAAGAAGCCGATGGAGAAGGCGGATCTGAAGATATTGTAAATAAATCAGGCGGCAATGATGCGGAATGGGATGATGAAGACATCGTGGACAGTTTTTCGCCAACGGAGAAGGACTATACGGATTTTATAAAAAGATATTTTTACAATCCTGAAGATTTATCAGCAACCGGAAGCGATGCTCGAGTTGAAAATCAAACTAAAATAGATGCAGCAACAAGGGAACGTCGTTTCTTATTAGTAAACAGTGCAGCGCATTTATTACAAGTTTCCGCATCGTTAAGACGAGAAATTCCTATTCGCAGCGAAATAATTGATGAGATGTTCCAAAATACGCCTAAAGCACCGGGAGAATTAGAAGCAATTTCATCATATTCGGCAACAAGAATAGAAAGTATGAAAGCTCTATTAATGTACGCAAAATTACAGAGTGCAAGATTACAATACATGGCGGCAAAGCAATTACTAAAAACCAATGTTTCAAAAGTTCCGAACGGAGAATATTTGAAATTTGATTTAGAAAAATACATCCTGACAAAAGAAGATGTTGATAATGCGATAGAAGAAGCGAATAAAACCAGTAAAAATATAGATGATACATTTAATGTAAATGTGGGAGACTACCAATGGTTAAAGTATTAAGAATGCTACAAAATCTGATCTTAGGTGTACTTATCTTAGGCTCAGGAATTCAAGAGGCCAAAGCATTTTTCTTATTGCCACCGATGCCATGGGATATAGAAGTGGATGTACCGGCTAATGCCAATAAGATAGTGTCCAATGTAAAAACCCTATATCGTCAGGCACAAACCATAAAGTCTGAATTAAACAGTCAGAAATTGGAAATTCTGAAAAAAGGGCAAGCCTTTTTAAATACAAAATTTAAAAAATACGAAGAAGGCGGAAAAAACAAAGCCCCTGGGAGAGGGGAGCTCAGCAATAGTAGTCTGCTGAAAATAACGGAACACGGATTGAATGAAGAAGAAAACTTTAACGCATTTCATACATTATTTTTGGTATATCCCCCCAAGAGTTCATATCCGGACAACTATCCTGCGGCCAAAGTGGCCTATATGCGTAAAGCCGATGAGTACAAGCAAGATGTGATTATGGAAACATACTTAACCGGTCGAGTAACGGAAAATTACCTAGCCTTAGTAGAAAAAACAATTGAGCGTTTGGATCACTGCCAAAAAGGCTTATATACCGAAGCCGAGATGGCAGAGCATTGTGTATTTTTCGGTTTACAAATGGCCTATGTTGAACCGAATAAAGAAAATCTGGATAATGAAGGAAGTCCGGAAGAGAGTACAAATCCCGGACAATATGGAGAAGTCTTAAATGCTTATATTGTAACAACCGTTTACGATAGGCTAATGCGTATTGTAGAAGATTTAACCGGTACGGAAGCCCAATTCATATCAGCTATACAAATTGATAGTGTAGATCCGATAGAGCCTGAAGAACAGAGTTCCGCAGAGGAATATATTGAAAACGGATATAGGTTTGCATATAGCGAGAGCAAAACATATGCTTTAGCGACAGGGCAAATGCTTGGCGGAGATTATATTCGCAGTCAAGAATGTGCAAATGGTGGGAAAAACTGTCCTGATGAGAACGAGGATATAGCCGAGATTAAAAATACGGATGACACGGCAATATTAGGTAAATTACTACCGATTGACGAGCAATTAAGAAATGCAATGAATTTGCACAATTTAAAGTCCAAATTAGACGAATATAAGACTCAATACAGAAAATACCTTAAATCAAAAGAAATACATGAAAGAATGATGAAGGTACTAAAGAAGAGTGAGGAAAGTGTAGTTAGTTTCTTAGATAGATACAGTGGCGGCAAGGGTGAAACAATTTGGTATAACGGAAATAAGCCGGCAAAAGTAAACGAGCACGAAAATCGCGGAGGTTTATCGAAAGAAGTAATTTTAGAGTATCAAGAAGACACGACAGACAAGTTAATAGGTACGGATACTGGTGAATGTGACGGATTTTATGAATCATGTCCGGATGGATATGAATTAGATAGTGGCAATCCATGCGTATATACAGATAATAATGGAAACAGTGTAACGAGCGCAACAATGTTTGCTTGTGTATTAAAAACCGTAACATCAGATACCGATCCGGAGGGAGATCCGAAAGTTTCTTTTGAACCAAAATTAGAAGAAAATTACAGTATAGCAGGAGAAAATAATCAACGCGATTATAATGATACGGACTACTTTGAAGAAGGTAACGAAGCGGAAGTCGTAGAAGTAGACAATCGTGTCAAAGCCGAGAAGAATTGGCGTATCGGCTATGATAAAATTATGAAATTAACGGAAGATGGCACATTGAAGTTTGAGCCGTGGAATGACCAGAAAAACCTGCAAACAGAATATTTGCGCAACAAATATCGCAATATGAGAATGATAGTCAAAACAGCGGATCAAGGTCTATTATCGCAACGAGTAGCCAAAGTATTAGCTAATGAGAGCAAAAATGTCGGCCCGATAGAAGAAGTATTACCAGCGGTATCTGTCTGCAAATTAACGACAGACGCAACGGAAGATGCATTTAATCAAGACTGCTCAGACTATAGTGGTTCGTGCTCACAAGGAGGAGACACCGCATCGTGCTCTGGTACTAAAGTAATACAATGTCCGGCATATGATTCGGAAGGTAATTTATATTACTATTCAGTAACATTAACCTGTACGGTAAATGGTGATAACAACACCGGAAAGATTAACGGCTCCAAAGAAGTCGGATGCAGTAAGAGTACTGTTGGCATAAGTTACAGCCAAACGATTAAGAGTTTATCTGGAGGATGCGATTTCACAAAAGCCGGAAGTGATTATCACGCCGTCGAGGATACAAGTGAAACATGTCCAAGCAAATGGGATTTAACCACTAAATTCCTGGTACGCAGATACATTCCTGGTGTAACGGCAAGTTGGATAAATGGTGGCAGTTATGAATCCCAATGTCAGATGGATTTAGGAACAGAAACATTGGATAAAGAAAATGCACATTTATATACAAACACCAACGCAGCCGGAAGAGTTGTTGCCTCAGATCATTTCCAAGAGCTTATAGAAATGCGTAAAGAGCTTGAGAAAAAATTAAAAGCGATGGTTGATGAATATGAGAAGAGCATGCAAAGTCTAAAAGCAACGCTACGCGCAACAATTGCAAGCAGAAGTGAGTATGGTCAAAAACTAAGTGACAAGACGGATGAAAAGAATGAGCTTGTGCAACAGCGCCAACGTTCATTAAAACGAGCAACGGCAATTATAGCGCAAATAGAGGAATTAAATACACGCGTCGAAGAATTGCAAGCACATCTGGATGAAAGAAAGCCAACTCCCAAGAGTTTACAAAAGGAGATTGAATCACTAACGATTGGTGCCGGTGAAGATATGGATAAATTTGAAAATCCGACTTTGGCGCAAAGGATAGGACAGATTCCAGCCTTAAAAGAAGAATTAGCCTTTATCTGTTACAAAGCACCGACAAACGACGATGATTATAAGGTATGCAAAGAATATAGTGGTACAGCTAATAAAGAAGAACCGTATGACGAAAATACGCGAGAAGAAGATAAATTCGAAAACGTAGCCGATTTACATACAAAAATTACTGCTAAAAACACGGAAATTGACAGTATATCCTCAATGATGCAAGTTCTTCAAGATAGGATAGATTCGTTAAATGAGCAAATAGAACAAAAGGCTCTCGAATTTGCGGATAATTATGTAAAAACATCAGAAGAAGGCCAAAGAGCCCTTGAAGCTGCCAACCGAATATTTGAGAATAAATTGGAAATTAAAGAAGATGGAGTTTCTGAACCGGATAGAATGGTCAGCAATAGCAGGGAATGGTGCAAAGGATATGGTCCTTTGGGAGTTATATGTCGAGATGGATACAGCCATGAATATAAATATGACAATCTGAGTTGGACAATAGCCCGAGTAATGTATGGCAATGGCTCGGCGAATAGCGAAAGTGCCGTTGCCGGAGAATTACCGGAATTAGTCAAAAAAGGTATTGAAGACAGATGGTTTGCAGATGGTTCATGGCTAAGCTACGCGGCAAATAAACTAAGTAACGAAGGAAAAGTAGTCAGAAAATTTGTTGTAGAAGGAGGCTGCTTGGCACCATATGGTGTAGCAGATGGGCTATATACACCAACAACGCTGGCAAAAGCCCTAAAAGAGAAATCCGTAGAGGAAGCGGTGGCTGATTTATCCATCGGAAGTGAAGCCTACATCAACAAAGCAGACAAGATCATTAAAGATGAAATTGACGCTGCGGTAGAAGAGATTACGGATGTGATGGAACTATGGGGCGTAACCGGAGAAGAAGGCACAGAAGCAAATCCTGCCATTTTTGAGCATAGCAATTATGCTGATGATGGAGCGACAGAAGGAACGCAATCTGTAACGAAAACACACTATGAGTTGTTGGAAGATTTAAATAAAGCCGAAAATCAAAGTATACTGGATGCCGCAAGCATTGAGTTAAAAGAGGTATTTGGTATGCCGGATTCTGTTGCGACGGATGATGACTACTTTGCAGCTTTACCGGCAAGAGGTTATTTTGCAGGCAAAGATACCTATGTACAATTTGGTCGCGACAATGAAAAATTTGTCTTTGACGAGAATGATGGTCGAGATTATCGTGCGCCGAGAAAACCATTAATGAACCTTGCGCCGATAAGAGAAGTATTTTACTTTAGTGCTCTTGATTATGATGACGTACCGCAAAAAGACGGAAAACCATCACTATCGGCATTGATTGATGTAAAATACAAAAATGTAGACATTGCAAGTGCAAAAGAAGTAGAATATCTACCGGAAGCATGGAGATATTTACTGGCGACACCAAATCTAAGAAAAGGACCGGAAAAATATCAACATACATTTGTTGAGCGCGGCTATGGTTTGGATAAATTGAAGAAATATCTAAACAATGAAAATATAGACGGAGCCGAAGAATGGCATTACCGCGCTATTATCGGAAGAGGCGGAGTATATCCGTGTAACTTAGGCGGTCGCGTCATAGATGTCGGTGGAGGCGATGGTGTTGGAGATATCCAATTTAAGCAAAGAAGCAGCTTACCAGCCGATATATTGAAAGCGGAAGAGTGCCAGGAAGTTGAATCCTATAAAGGAGGAGTTCGTCAATTGTTGGCCGATCATGATGCCAAAGATGACAGCAAGTCAAAAGCGCTTCAAGGAAGTCTAGGAGGAACAACAGAGCCGATGTACTTGAAGTATAGTGAATTAGGTCAATTCCTGAATGGAGATTTGCAATATCGTCCAATATTAAAGAACATCTACGATTATTTACTAAGTGAAGATAATCAAGAAAACAACATAGAGCGTCAACGCGCGGATACAGCAGTGTTCAAACGTAATGTTATAGGCTCATTCTTAGAGTCGGTAAATGCAGAACATACGGCACAGAAAGCGCTGGAAAAGAATGAACAAGAAGCAAAAGATTCTCTGAAAAACTTGTGTATGCAACTTCATAATTTTGGCACGAGTGTCAATGGCGAGAGTTGCGAAGACAAAGAAGATAGCGAATGCATGGAAGAGATTGCGGAAACCTGCGCTGAATTCATAATGGAAAACGGAGGTCTTGCAAAAGATTCGTTCGACGACAAGTACGATGTAGATTGTAGCCAGTCCGGTTCAAACTCTTACTATGAAACGATATTCTGCAAACTGAATGATTTAAAAGATGAAGCAGTGAAGAAAGCAGAAGAAGGATACAGTGAAGGAGAAAATGAGTATGAAGGTTACAACGAAGTAAAAGGCATGGAAGGAAACGAAAAGATAGAAGAACGTAAAAAGTTGATAGAGAACTATCTTGAAATCTTTAAAGAAACGGATGCCGATGAATTGTCGTATGTACAACCGGATGCGACGCCGGAAGAAGTTGCGGAAGCCGTAGAAGAGGCTAAAGCAAACAGAGAAGCATCTCTGGACGCAACAGAAGAAGGTCTGACATCAATGGATAACCAAAGCCAAGCCGTACCATACGCACCTGTATATTAAGAGGAACAATAGCAAAGAATGGTCAATTTAATAAATCAAAAAATACTGCGTCTAACCGACAGAGTTCGAGCCAAAGAAGCACCTGCTTTTATAACAGAAGATGTTGTAGAAGTAAAACGAGCAAAATTGATTTATTACAAATGGATAAGTAGGTTAATGGCTATGTTGGCTACTATATCTTTGCTATATGGTGTATGCACGACGTTGTCGATTTTGAAGTTAGCCCCTGAAATAATAATAGATCCGCAACTATTTGTAGAATTATCAGATTCACAATCAATGGTAAAACGAGAAAGAGTTGATCGCTGGATGGAGTCTCGTGAAAAGATAATGATAAATTTTATGAAACAATATGTAGAGCTTCGAAATACATACATAAAAGATGAGAAAGAAATGAATAATCGCTGGCTATGGGGAGGTCTAGTTTCATATTTATCGACATATCCTGTTTATAAGGAGTTCGAAAAAGTATTCCCCAAATTTAAAGAGGAGATGGTAGAAAAGGAGGGCAGTCGCTCGGTAGAAATTCTTTCGGTAGAGAGAACGGGAGGGGAAAACAGTAATACATGGAAGATAGAATTTAAGACCTATGATTTTACTTTCAAGCAAAATCGGCTAAACCGTCGAGCCAGTATTACGCCAACAATAGAAGAAAGATATTGGACAGCAAATATTCGCGGCTATGTTGATCCAAACAGGAGAACCGCATATCGTCGTCTATTAAATCCATTAGGCTTTGTTGTATACAGTTATTTTCAAAGTGAAATAGAGATTTAAAAAAATTTTAAGTATTAAGAAGCTATAATATCCACAAACGATTTAGCCTGTTGATAAGTCGAGACAATTTATTTTCTCGTTAGACTTTTAAAAATAAAAGTTTTAGATATAAATAGACAGGAAATTATTTAGAGGGGTAATCATGTATAAAGCATTAGTTATCGGGTTTGCTGTATTAATATTAGCTGCTTGTAATTTAATAGGAAGTTATTATGAACCGGAACCAGTAGGCATAGGTAAAGATGTTTACGAATTAAAATTATCACCATGTGCATGCATAGAAGTTGAATTGCCCAAGACTTTACCGGATTGGTTTAAGGCAATAAGCTAAATAAGTTAGGGCAAAATGTAATGGTAGAGCAGATATCCTCAGAGAACACTAAGAAACTTTTATTGGAAGGGCGAGGAATTGAAAAGCCTCAGCCAAGGGTAGCACGACCTCAAAAAAGAGGAAATGCAGATATTATAGTAGAAAATGCAACTGAAAAAAGGTATCTGTGGACTGCTCGTGCTTTTGCTATAATTTTTGCAGTCAGTTTATGCTGCAATTTAATTTTAACGTATGTAATCATAGCAATCATGCCATTATATCGCATTGAACCATATTTATTCAGCTTTGCAGAAAAAAAAGATCAAATATATACGATACATCCAGTTAAAAACATTTATGAATATAAATATTTGACAGAAATTTTTGTACGTGAGTATGTTTTACTTCGAAATACATTTGTAAACAACGTGGAAGAAATGGAACAGCGATGGGGGGCTGGTGGAACGTTGCAAGAAATGTCTTCACCAGGGGTATATAGTCAATTTCGCGAGAATTTTGCAGATAAAGCAATTGATTTGATACGAAATCATAACATAACCAGAAATATAAAAATATCATCGGTAACGGAAGTTGGTGGTAAGAATGGTGAAATGTGGTGGCAGGTAGAATTCAGAGTAGAAGATATGATGCCGGAATACGAAACCCCGAGATTAAGTGTGTGGTTAGCCTCAATAAAAATACAATATAGAGCCAAAAGAGTAACATTTGGGGAGAGACTGAAAAATCCTTTAGGATTTACGGTGCTTGACTATAAACAAGTCGAAAGAAAAACGAATTAAATAAATGTAGGAATTAGAAGATGAAAGTAGTAAATATTTTATCCATAGTAATGATATCAATGGGGATGATAATTCCTACAGTATCCGCGCAGGTAACAAAAGATAATCTAGATCAAAATGCAGATCAAAGCCAAGGGAATTACGCTGCAACTAATTTAAACTATTTGGGCGGAGGCGGTTCATTAGGCATGATGCAAAGTGCATGGAAAGATCCTTTGCAACACATGGGAGAAGGACAAACACGTCCCGGATACACAAAATACTACTGGACACCGGAATTAGTTCTACCGGTAAGAGTAAGAGAAGGTATGTACACTTTAATAAACTTTCCGAATTGGGAAGTTATAGAGAATGTATATATTGGAGATGGACAATCGTTTAATGCGGAAATACAAGGTCCGTCAAGTTTAATGGTGTATCCTGATTCTTCGCAATTTGTCGGTGTAGATACCAATATGATTGTTTTTGGTCGATCTGGAAACAAATATGTTTTTTATGTACAAAGTGAAACAGTTAATACCGATAGAATAACCAATGCGATAATAGATATAGAAGTAGTCAAAAGGCGTCAAAACGCAACAGGCTCTGCCGTGATAGGGAGCAACAATGGAGGTGGACATATAAATGCAAATACATATGGGCACAATGGCAGCAGTGCGGATGCGACTTTTACAAGGGATTTACAAAAAGAAGACTGGATTGAAAAAATTCCGGTAGATCCAACAAAGTTCCGTTTTGATATAGAAGTATATGTCCCCAATCCCGATGATATTGTAATAGCACCGGAGCGTGTATGGCGTGACAATATTTTCACTTATATAGACTTGGGAGACAAAGCATTAACTGCAAATCAAAGACCGATAGTAACATTAATTGTGGAACGCTCAGAAACCCCTATTGGTTTTAGAACAGCGGGACCGAATAATCGTCTGATAATAGTAGAAGGCATGGGAGATATGGTTCTTCGCAGTGGAAAGAGAATAGTATGCCTAAAATTAAGAAGAGCGGATTCGGATGGTTTGGAAAATACAGTATATGCGAAGACAAATGAATGGGATTTGCAGGCTAAGAATTATCAAAAAACAACCGAAGGAAAAGAAAATAATACAGGATCATATGAGAATGTGTATGAGGGTGATGTCCAAAAAGAAAATAATCAAAAGAAATCATTCTTTGGTATCAGTTCGTTCTTTGGAGGTTCACAAAATACGGATAGTTCATCAACAGATACCAATGGCTTAAGTTATGAAGATATGATAAGCGATAAAAAGAATACGTCCGGTCAACAATCCGAGAAAGCAACAAATATGGAAGAAATAACCCCGCAAGATAAGATTAAGCCGCAAACAAATCTAGAAAGCAAAACTGAAGAAACAACTCTGTTGAATTCAATACCTAAGGCTAAAACATATGTAGCAGCTCCAACTCCTCAAGAAAGGGGAATAGAATTAACAGGACAGTATGATACAAAAGCGGATGGAGCCGAATTAGTGACACCACAATATGAAAATAAGCCTGATGTATCAGTAACCTACCAGAAAGAAGTTGAGCAAAATACAACAATTCCGGAAAGTATTAAGCAAAATACATCAACTCAATTTGGAACCTCAAGCAATAATTCAAGACCTATCTTGATTACTCCTAAAGATGAAAATCTAGCAAAACAGAATTCATTGGTAAGCGCGGAAACAGAGGCTTTGCTCAAAGAATTTAGAGATGGAAGGGCTTTTTCAAATAGAGATGAAAGCAACATTTCCATAGAATTAGGAACAGATAAAGATGTAAATAATTTAGAAAAATTATGGAATGATATTTCTAAAAATTACTCAGCAACATTAGGTAAATATCAGCCGTTTTATTCAGTAGATACACCGGCAGATGGACAAGGAAAAGAAGTATTTCATCTTCGTGTAGGTCCTGTAAAATCATTAGATGAAGGGGACAATATATGCAGCCAATTAGGTCGTAACGGAATATTTTGCAGCGTGGTCAGAATACAATGAACGAGAATACGCGGTTTGAAGAATATGAAAGAAAGACACGAAAGATAATTTTCACCATAGGAATTATCGCATTCTGTTTTTTCTTATTTGGATTATTGATATTATCATCAGACACCGAAGTATATAATCCGGAAGAAGCAACGCCGGACTTTGTAGAAAACCAAAATATATTACCGGAAATAACTGCAGATACAGGGCCGATATTTATTGACACGGAAGCCACAACGGACGATACAAAAAATAAGCCGATAAAGGTTACCCCCGCCCAAATTAACATGAATAAATTTATTCTGGGAGTTGATGTTCAGAATCAAAGCGTTTTAACGATAGGAACGGATGGCAGTGAAAGTATACATATAGAAAGGGTTGAGCTTGTAGAGGAAACAGAAGATGGTTTTGATTTTAGAGATAAATGCAGAAACCGAGATTTACGAGGAGATGAAACGTGCAATGTTTTAATAAGTTGGGCACCACATTTACCGGGTAATGTTCAAAATAATTTTAAGATAATATGGTATGAAACGCGCTTAGATAAATCAAGTGCCAAATCAGAAGAAGTAAGCATTAAAGGTAGTGCAGTATATCCTGAAGATAATCAGCAAAATTGTGCTCCGGGAAGCGGATGCTCAATAAGTGAAGATGGCGGCATAGGAGCACACCGTTTAGCAATAGGTCCAAACGGAGAAATTATAGGTTACATAGATGAAGCCGGAAATGTTCACGACAAAGATGGCAATATAATAGGTCGTGTAAATGAAGATGGATTGATAATCGATTCGGATGGGAACATAATAGGTGTTGCGCAGAATATGAAATTAGCCTATGATAAAGATGGCAATATTATAGGTTATGTCAAGACGGATGGTACTGTGGTTGATTTACAAGGGGAGGTAATAGGTAAAGCTCTTCCAGATGGAACAATAGTCAACAGTAAAGGCGAGATAATAGGGAAAGCGGTTGAAGCCGGTTTTGTATATGATAAGAATGGAAAAATAATAGGTCGTGTTTTACCCGATGGAACCGTTGTCGATATTAATGATCCAAAGAAAATTATAGGACGTCTGAATGAAAACGGAGAAGTCGTTGATGAAAATGGCAATGTAATAGGGAAGGTAACATCTGCCGGCAATATTGTTGTGGACGAGAATGGTAATGTTCTAGGTGTTGTAATGCCGGATAACAGTGTTGTGGACCAAGATGGGAATATAGTAGGCTATGTAGATGAGAATGGTAATGTTTACAAATTAGCAAAAGAAAAGATAGGAACAAATGGAGATAGCAGAAAAATTGTATATGATAAGAATGGTAAAGCAATAGGCTACATAGATGCAAATGGCAAAGTTGTTAAATTTTCACAAGATAAAGATAAACCTGAAATAATAGGAAAAGTAGGTGTAAGTCGCAGATTGGCATACGATAAAGACGGTAATGTCATCGGTTATGTAGATAAAGATGGAACTGTAAAAGATTTTAAGGGGAATATAATTGGGAAGATAGATAAGGACGGTAATATTGTAGATAAGAATGGCAATATTATAGGTAAAGCCGGAGCTTATGCGAAATTAGCGCTAGATAAAGACGGTAAAGTAATAGGGTATGTGGACGAACAAGGAAGAGTGTTTGACCATAATGGAAAACATATCGGAAATGTAGATAAAAATGGTAATATCATCGGAATAAAAAAAGCCGAGACCAATGGAGATAAAAAAAGAATAGCTCTAGGTTTGGATGGTAAGCCGATAGGGTATATTGACGATGACGGTAATGTAATAGACTTTGAGGGGAATATTATCGGCAAAGTAAATGAAAAAGGAGAAATAATCGGTAAAAATGGGAAAAAAATCGGTACTGCCGGAGGATATGGTACGGTAGCCTATGATAAGAATGGAAAGATTATAGGTTTTGTAGACGATAAAGGGCGAGTCATCGGGAAGGATGGAAAACTCCTGGGCTATGTAGATGAAAAAGGACAAATTATAGGTACGACGGGAAAAATAATAGGGCGAGCCGGAACAACAAGGGAAGTGGCTTATGATAAAAATGGAAAATTCATAGGTTACGTCGATACGGATGGGAGCGTAAAAGGATGTGGCGGAGTAGTTATCGGCAAGAAAGATGCTTCAGGAAATGTAATAGACAAAGAAGGAAAAGTAATAGGAAAGGTTAAAGGTGTAAAAGAGTTAGCCTTTAATTCACAAGGTATTTTTATTGGATACATTGATGAGAAAAAGCGGGTAATAGACTGCGACGGAAAGATAATAGGAGTTGTTGATAAAAAAGGAAACATCATCGCATCAAGTGGAGAAAAACTTGGAACAGCCGGTAATTATAAGAGATTGGCCTATGACAAAAACGGGAAAGTAATCGGATATGTAACTCCCGATGGTACGGTAAAAGATTTTAAAGGTAATTTAATTGGTCGAATGACTGAAGACGGAACAATTCTGGATAAAAAAGGAAGAGTTATCGGAAAAGCCGGAGACTATAGGCAAGTGGCCACCGACAAAGACGGCAATATAATAGGTTATGTAGATGAAAATGGGCGCGTGGTAGATGAAAACGGAAAACTTGTAGGTTTCATAGATAAAGAGGGGAATGTGATTAAAGCAGGTACAACCGTAATCGGCAAAACATGTATTAGAAAAAAGATCGCAAAAAACAAGACAGGAAACATCATCGGTTATTTAGATAAAAACAATATTGTAAAAAATTTCAGTAATAAGGTTATCGGAACGAATAAAAATGGAGATATCCTTGATAACAAAGAATTATTGATAGGAACGGTCGGTGAAATAATGAATGTAGCACAAAAGGCCAATGGCGATATTGTTGGTTATTTAGATGCCAGAAACTACGTTCGAGGAGATGAGAATAAAGTTATAGGTATAGTTGATATAAAGGGAAATGTCCTTGGTGCAAAAGAAAATATAGTCGGAATTCTTGATGCAGATAAAAAAACGGTTAAGGATAAAGGGAATAATGAAATAGGTTATGTAAGAGAGAATAACTTTGTTTTCGATAAAGAGAATAAATTAATAGGTTATGTAACAGAAGATAAAGAGGTAAAAGCCGTCGGAGAGGTAATATGTACGGCTTGCAAGAGTGTAAAACTGGCGTATGACAAGGATGGCAATATCATAGGTTACGTTGATGAAAATGGCAATGTGATAGATGAAAACGGCAACATTATCGGTAGGGTAGATGAACATGGTAATGTTATAGATAAAGATGGTAATATAATAGGGAAAGTAGGTGAAGCTAGAAACTTAGCTTATGACAAAGACGGAAAAGTGATAGGATATGTTGACAAGGACGGATCTGTCAAAGATTTTAAAGGCAATGTAATTGGATATGTAGATGAAAATGGCAATATATTGAAAAACACTAATGAAGTCATAGGCAACGTTGGTAAAAAAGGTAATTTGGCATACGATAAAGAGGGAAAAGTTGTTGGCTATGTTGACAAAGATGGAAATGTCTATGACTTCAAAGGGAATTTAATAGGAAAAGCAACAAAAGACGGCAAAATAATAGATCAATACGGTCGAGAAATAGGAAAGGTCGGTGAGATAAAAAATCTCGCGATAGATAAGGATGGAAAAGTTATTGGTTATGTAGGAGAAGATGGGAAGGTCTACGGAGAAAATGGAGAGCTGATCGGGTTTATGGATGAAGATGGAAATATCATAGGTGTAACCGGAGAAGTTATCGGTAAAGCAGATACAAATCGACGACTAGCATATGACAATGATGGCAATGTGATAGGTTACATAGACGAAGATGGTACGGTACGAGATTTCAATGGTAATTTGATAGGCTATTTAGGAGAAGATGGAAGCATTAATGACATAAACGGCAATATTATCGGAAAAGCCGGAGACTATGCGAAAGTCGTACTAGATAAAGATGGCAATGTAATAGGATATGTAGATGATAAAGGCAGAGTAATAGGGAACGATGGAAAAGTCATCGGATTCGTTGCTGAAGATGGGACTGTTTATGAAAGTAGCGGAGAGGTTATAGGAAGATTGGCAGAAAAGGGAGAAGGGAATTTAAAAGTAATATCCCGAAAAGCCGTATTGGACAAAGAAGGAAACATAATCGGCTACATTGATGAAAACGGAATTGCAAGAGATTTAAATGGGAATATATTAGGTACCGTACAAGAAGATGGTAGTATAAAAGACAGCAAAGGAAACATTATCGGTCATGTTGGCGAAAATGTAGAATTTACTGTGGATGAAAGTGGTAAGATTATAGGGCAAGTTGGAGATTATTCAAATCTTGCAATAGATGAAGATGGCAATGTAATAGGGTACATCGGAAGTGATGGGAAAGTATACAATGCCAATGGTATAGTTATCGGATATGTAGATGAAAATGGCAATGTTATAAGCACACGCGGAGTAAGGATAGGAACAGTCGTAAAAAAGGATATGATAGCTATTTCTCCGGCTGGGTATAGTTTAGGTATAATTAATAACAAGGGCGAAGTAATCAATAACAAAGCAGAGGTTATAGGCAAAGTACTACCTAATTTACTGATAAAATCAAAAGAAGGAGATAAGATAATAGGAAAAACGGTTATGGGCGGGATGGCCATAGGATGGGGCTGTCAACATCTTGGGATGGTAGAAAAAGATGGAAAAGTAAGAAAAGATGGAAAAGAAACAGATTATCAAATGTTGTTTGATAGAACGATTGTAGATAAAGACGGTAAATACGCTGGAGATATCGCCAAAGTAGGCGTTGTCAGAGATGAAAAATGCAATATTATAGGAAATGCCGGATATGATGGATTTGTCCGCAATAAAGAAGGAGGATACGTCGGCTGTGTAAATCCGGACGGTGGTGTTTTGAATCAAGATGGACAATTAATAGGAAAAGTTTTTGAACCCGGATATGCTTTATATTATAGTGGGGAAATGATGGGAGGGATGAGACAAGATGGAAAGATTATGGTAGGAACTCAAGCAATAGGGTGCACAAACTTTGATGGAGAAGTATTAAACAAAGATGGTTTTATCATCGGGCAAATTATGGATAAGACGCAGGCATTTGGTATAGGAGGGAATTTCATAAATAATTTGTCAGCATTTAAGTATGACAACACACAAGTAATACCAAATACAAAGATATTATTTAATAAATATCTGGTAAATCCTAAATTAGAAATAAAAGGAGTTTTGCTTCCGGAAAAGAATATTGTAGTAGACTCAAATGGAGAGATAATAGGTCACTTATTTGCTGATGGCTATGTATATAACCAAAAGGGAATAGCAGTAGACAAGATTACATATGAAGGAAATTCATTTTACTCTAATAGAGCAGGAAAAATAATGGACAAAGGCAATGTGGTTGATTTTAATGGCAATTACATAGGATTTGTTGAGGATAGCGGAAAAGTAATAGATGCTTTGGGAACCGAATTGGGGTACATAGACGGAAAAGGCAGAATGATAGATAAGCAAGGAGAATATAAAGGAGGAATAGTCAAAACCGGTGTAGGAATAGGATACGATGGTTCATATTTAGGCTATGTCAGCAAGAGTGGAAAAGTTATAGATATAGATGGCAATATAAGCGGCAACGTTGGTTCCGAAGGTCATATATTAGATAAAAATAAACAAATAATAGGGGAAGTGATTCAGGAGGATTTTATTATTGATATTCAGGGAAAAGTAAGAGGATATTTAAATGCGCTAGGAGATATTATTGATAATGAAGATAATATAGTAACAACCATATTACCGGGCGGAACATCAAATAAGAATTACAACATAGTAAAAAGAGGTGTAATATTAAATTATTCCGGAAAAATAATAGGTCAAGTTGTAGCGGACGGGAGTGTAATATCCAACGATAATATAAAAATTGGCCATATATTAAATTCTGGGCAAGCCGTTAATGACAAAGGAATATTAATAGGAGAAGTCGTAGAGGATGATATCGTGATTAATGAAAATGATCAAGTAGTAGGTTTTGTGAATGCAGAAGGCAAAGTATTAGATAAAGATAAAAACACAATAGGGAGAATTATTTCATCAAATTTAGTTGTAGATAACAATGGAAAAATATTGGGACATAGTTATAAAATAGGTGCTAATATACTAAGCAATGACGGAAAATTTTTGGGCAGATTATCACCAAACGGAACGATATATAGTTTGACCAATGGAAAGATCGGATATTTAAAGAGTAATGGTTCATATGTAAATATCCGAAATAAGGTTTCCGGATATGTATTAGATGAAGTTGCGCAAAACCGGAGGAACTGAGTTGCATAGAAACATAATAAAATTAAGCAAAATATTAAAGCTGACGTTTTTATGTGTAGTCATTGGTCTGAAGGCAATGGCAGCAGATATTAGTGCACTTAATTTTAATGGAGATTTAATTGGAAAAGTAATTCCAGATGGAGCAATAATAAATAGCAATAACGAGGTGGTCGGATACATAACGGCAGATGGCTTTGCCTATGATAATGAAAATAATTTAATAGGAGGAGTTGTACCTCAAGGTATAGCCATATCATATAATAACAGCATATTAGGAAAGATTAATAATGATGGATCGGTAACATCTATAAATGATAATTTAATCGGCAAGGTGCTCCCCAATGGATTGGTAGTAAATGATAATTATGATATTTTAGGAGCATCAATATCTCCGAATTTAGTATATAATGATTTGGGTGAAGTAGTAGGAAGAGTATCCGGAGATGGTAAATTTTACAATTTATCGGGTGAAAATGCGGGATTTGTTACGGCAAGTGGATATGTTTATTCAAATTCAGGAAATGATAATAAAATAAATTTAATAGGCAAATTGATTACATCAAAAATAGTAATATCGACAAAGGGAAAATATCTTGGAAGTATAGCACCCGATGGAAAGGTTATGGATATAAAAAAGAACATTATCGGGAATATTCACGCAAATGGTTTCGTTTATAATAAAGAAGGACAAGCGATTGGTCATGTGGTAGACAATGGGTATGCTTTTAATAATAACGGTCAATATATAGGAGTGGTCAGCTATAATGGAGATGTTGTAAACAAAGGTACGATAGTTGCACATGCGGTTAATGGAAATAGAGTAATAAATAAAGAAGGGAAGACAATAGGTTTTACAGTGAGCATGTCGGCAACGGCAAATACATTAGATGGGAAATATTTGGGGAGAATTACAACAGAAGGAAAGGTTTTAGGTAAAAGAAACATTGTAGGCGCAATAGGCGCCTCAGGAAAAGTGATAGATGAAGAAGGGAAAGTCATTGGAATTATAAATTTCGAGGGCCCTATTTTTGATTATTTAGGAAATTTGCGCGGCAATGCTTCCATAGGAGGAAAAATAGTATCATTAGAAGGAGTCGGTTTAGGGACGGTTCGTCAAGGAAACGCGGTTGATAATAATGGTAAAATTCTAGGAAGAGTGCTAGAAAATAATTTATGTTTTAACAACAATAATGAGTTTTTAGGAATAAGCGGAATAAATACAACTTTAAATGCAAATGGTCAAACGTACAAAATTTCACCATACGGTTATATTTTTGACGAGAATGGAGAAATAAACGGGATAAATATAAAGCAAGGAGGAATATACACCGAAGACGGAACAACATTATCCTTTACAGCAAATGATGGCAAAACAGAAAATACATCATTGAATGAGATATCCAAATTTACAGGGAATGGAATTTTTCTTGATAAAAATAATAAATTATTGGGAAAAATGATAGAAAGTAAATTTATTACGAATTTTGCAGGAGAAATGGAAGGCATAGTAAATTCTGGAAACTTAGTCGTAAATTCCCAAAATAAAATTTTTGCCAAAATTTTACCGGATAACAATGTTGTAGGCATATCAGAACGTATTTCGCAAAATCATGGAAGATCAGGAGATGCCGCCATAAGCATAAGTATAAATGGAGACTATTTAGGTTCAAATAGTATAACGGGGCAAGTATTAAACGGTTCAGAAATAATAGGTAAGATAAGTTCAAATGGATATGTTGTGGATAATATGGGGGCTCTATACGGAAAAACAATAAAAATGGGAAGCATCATCACACCGGAATGTAAAGCAATAGGTATTGTATCAAGTAATGGCGAAGCAAGAACCCCAAAAGACGCATATTTGGGTATGATATTGGCAAACAAGCAAGTGGTAAATGAGACAGAAGAAGTTATAGGCTATGTCACGGAACCACATTCAATAAATGGGAAAAATGGAGAGATAATAGGTGTAAGCAATACAACTGGAAGTGTATTAAACTACAATAATCAGAATTTAGGGTGCGTTGATAAAAACGGCAAAGTTAGAAATTCTCAACAAGAAATAATCGGTCAGATAATTCCATATATGTCAATTATGGGATTTGATGACAAGATTATAGGTTATACAAATTTTCACGGAAATGTAATAGACAATTCCGGAATACAAATTGCAACAATAGAACTCGATGGTAGTATTTTATCCAAAGAAGGAAAAAATATCGGAGTTCCTTTTCAATATACGGTAGCCTTTGATTCAAATAATATATATTTAGGTCGCGTAAATTCTGATGGAAATGTAGTATCGGACACAGGTGAAAATCTAGGTACGGTATCACATACCGGAGAAGTAAAGACCAAAAACGGTGGTAGTGGATATGCATTGTATGATTTGTACATATATGACAATGAAGACGAAACAATTGGTTATATCGCCAAAAATGGCCGTGTATATAGTATAATGGGAGAATTAAAAGGCTCTGTATATCAAGGTTTTGTCCTTGATAAAAAACAGAATTTAATTGGTCGAGGTCTAAGAGATTACGAAATAAGGGACAAGAACAATCAAATAATAGGGCATTTAAATTTAGATGGTAGTGTTGTAAATATTAAAAATATAGAAATCGGTAAGATAGATGGAGAAGGAAAAGTAATTTCGCCATCTGGAGAGGTCATCGGTCAGGCCGGAAAATTACAATATTATCATCGTCCATCAGAACCGCAAGAGGAAGAAAAAACGGAAGAAACAATAAAGAGAACATCTGCAGTAGAAGACATAGAAAGCCAAGAAAAAGAAGAAAGTCAAGAAAAGAAACTTTTGGAAAATTCTGCTGAAAATAATACAATTGAACCTGAGGAGAATGTTGAAGAAGAATTAACGCCGGAAGAACAAGCCGCACTGGAAACAAAAGAGAATTATCAAGTTATAGGTATAGCCGTAACTCCGGGAGGACGTTACATAGGGGATGTATATAGCAATAATAAAGTAATTGATGAAACAGGAATGGAGATTGGAAGCACTAATGAAAATGGAGATATATTAGATAATGAAGGAAATAAAGTCGGCTCCTTTGAAAAGCGGAAAATAAGCAGTGAAAGACCCGTAAGTACAAAGTGGTATGAACAAATAGCCAAAGGCGCAACAATAAATCCATATAGTAGCGGCAATGAAATAACAAATGTAGGACCGGGCGGTGGTATTGGCCCGGGAGGGAGATATAATCCGAGAAGAGCCGCCATATTATCACAGCTTCAAGATGAAAGACGAAGAACGTTAGTTGCAGCCAAAATAGAGCCAGGATATGATGCAGCATCATATACGGGTTGGCAAGATGATTGGGGACTAAAAAGATCAATATCAACGTTAAGAGTCAATATGGACAATATGATAACCGGAGATAAACCGATACCGGCAGTATTAGCCCGCTCATTAATATCACTGGGTTCAGCACCGGTAACCGCAATTGTTGAGAGAAATATATATGGAGATACCGGACGTAATGTAATAATTCCGGCCGGAAGTCGTATAATAGGTGGACTGCAAACCACAGAAACAGAGGCAAGGTTTGACAATACCAGCGGTGGTGTCAAATTAGAAATATCGTGGGAAAGAATTATACGTCCGGATGGAATAGCCTTTTTATTATCACCGGGAAGAACACAAACAGGAGACGCTCAAGGACGTGGTGGAGGCGCACTTGGATATGTGGATGAGCAGCTGGTTAAAAAATATACATTACCGATTGTAGGAACGATGGTAACGTCGGCAATAACATATATGATGGCAGCTGATGAAGATAGTACGGGAGAAATAGAGAACTCAAAGCAGCAAGCAGCATCAGATGCAAGACAAGAGTTTATGGATAAAATGGACCAAATTTTACAAGAAATCATCGACAGTAAATCACAGATTGAACCTGTAACATATGTTCCTGCGGGAACAAGAGTAATCATTTACCCGATGCAAGATTTATGGCTAAGAAGCACAAAAGACATTCAAAAAGGAATAACAACAGCCATCCCCGGCGGCGGAGAAGGAGAACTTATTAATGAGAAATTCTATGATGGGCAAGGTGGCGGAACATATACGTCCACAGTGGAAGGAAAGAATTCAAAAGGCAGTCAGAAAGTTATTCTGGGAAATCAAGCGCAAACAAATAATACAAATAACACAAGTAATAATGGAGGTACCCCATTACTGGACGGCGGTGCAAACAATCAGCAGCAGCAACAACCGCGTAAGAATGTAGGGGCAATACCACCACCGGCGGCAGATGGCTCAGTTGTAGAAGTTCCGGAAAGCGATGAAGATGAAGATTTTGACAATATGGATTTGTCATTTTAGCAGAAGTAAAGATATTGACGAAATATAGAATATTTGCTAAAATAAACGCTACTGAAAAGGGAGAGTATAAATGGGGAAACTAGAGGATGAAGTTCTATGCTCAGTGCTAAGACCATTATCATACTGGTATGAACAAGAAAATATAGAAGAAGTAGCGATAAATCATCCGGGAGACATATGGTTACGTTTGCGTGGAAAAAGAGCTTTCCCTTGGGTAAATTACAAGGATCCCAAATTAACCAGAGAATATTTAACAAATCTGTTACATATTATTGCCAATTTGAATGATCAGGAATTTGATCCGATAAATGGCTCGCCAGTGGTTTATGCCAGAATTCCCGGAGGGCATCGTTTTACGGGCGTTGCCGGAAAAAATATTGAATATGATTTAGATGATGCCGCAACCGGTGGAATTGCTATAACGATTCGTTTGCATACGGATGACGTTGCCTTTGGCTTTGGCGATTACGGCTTAGAGCAAGGAAAAAAGCTAAAAGAGATAAACCCGCTAAAAAACATAAAAGACCCGGATGATGCTTACGAACGGTTATTACTGGCTTTACGAAGAGGTGATCATATATTGGTAAGCGGAGGTACCGGTACCGGTAAAACAACGCTACTGAACAACTTACTAAAATTGTTGGATATACATAAGCGAGTTATAACCGTGGAAGATACTCGAGAATTAAATGTTCCGCAGCCAAACCGAGTTCACATAGTATTGTCCCGTACCGAACAAACGAATACGATGGATTATTCAAAAGTAATCGACTTGATAGTACGTTTCACCCCTGATGCAATTATCGGCGGTGAAATTTCAACAAGTAACGCTGGAGCGATATGGGAGCTAATGGGGTCAGGGCATGATAACTGTCTGGCGACAATACACGCTGAAAGTTCGACAGCGGCGTATGAGGCCTTTGTAAAGCGTATAATGAGAACCCAACCGAATATCGATGTAGAAAAGACAATAGAAGAAATGCGTCGTAAACTTCACGTTGTACAAATTGTAAGGGATGGCAACATTCGCGGGATAACTGAGATAACGTAAAGTCTAGAAATTTACAAATTCTGCAATTTCATTTTTCAATTCATCTAGAAAAAGATTCTTTTCTGAACTTGTTTTCAAAACAGAAACATGAGCGGCTGTATGTTCTTTAAGTTGCAGGTGCGTTTCTTTAACAATTTTTTCAAGGGCGGCTGAACTGATTTTATCAATTTTAGTAAGTACGATTTGATAGGTGACAGCAGCCTTGTCAAGCATACTCATAATATCAGAATCAATTTTTTTAATACCATGCCTTGAATCAATAAGTAAAAAAACGCGCCTAAGGTTAGGTCTTCCGACAAGGTATGCATTAATAAGTTGTTGCCAATTACGAACAATATCTTTAGGTGCTTTTGCAAAACCGTAACCAGGTAAATCAACAAGATATAATTTATCATCAAGATTAAAATAATTCAGTTGTTGAGTTCTGCCCGGCGTTGAGGAAGTTTTAGCCAATTTCCTTTGCCCAAACAGCGCATTAATCAAACTTGACTTTCCGACATTAGATCGACCTGCAAAAGCTACTTCCGGACGATCACCGTTAGGTAATTGTTTTAAATTAGCTACACTTAATAAAAAAGTACATTTCCTATTAAAAAAATCACATCCACAAGAGTTAGCGGTATCTGTTTGAAGTGTATTTTCCTCACTCATTAATCAACTCCGTTTTTATGCATAATAACTTTCTGCTGAATAATAGAAAGAATATTACTAAGCGTCCAGTAAATAATCAAACCGGAAGCAAAATGTCCAAGCATAAATGTAAAGAAGATAGGCATTAAAGCAAACATTCTTGCTTGATCTTTATTTACCGGAGTGGGGTTAAGTTTCTGTTGCATCCACATAGTAAAGCCCATGAAAATCGGCCACAAACCAATATCAACAAAACCTGGAACATATATATGCAAAATTTGCGATAGAGTTAATGGGTCTGGGGCAGACAAGTCCTTAATCCATCCGATAAAAGGAGCGTGTCTGATTTCGATTGAGATATTCAAAACTTTATAAAGAGAAAAGAAGACTGGAATTTGTATAAACAACGGCAAGCAACCGGCCGCCGGATTAATTTTTTCGCGTTTATAAAGTTCCATTGTTGCTTGTTGAACAAGCATTTGGTTATCACCGTATTTAGCACGAATATCATTAATTTTCGGCTGTAATGCTTTCATTTTAGCCATACTTGTATAAGACTTATTTGCAATAGGGAACATACATAAGCGCAACAGAGCAGCAAACAACAAAATAGCCCATCCCATATTCCCGAGAAAACCATAAAGAAAATCAAGAATATAGAAAAAAGGTTTAGTTAAGAAATAGTACCATCCAAAATCGACAGCCAAATCGAATTTCGGGATATTGTTATCCTTCGTATAAGTATCAAGCAATTTAACCTCTTTAGCTCCTGAAAAAAGGCGATAAGAATAAGAGATTGATTTATGAGAAGGAACAATCAATCTGGCGCCCAAATAATCAACTTGATAGTTATAATCGCCATTATTTTTAAAGGTAACAGAAACATTATCCTGATTATCAAGAATAAGGGCTGAAAACCAGTAGCGATCTGAAAAACCGACCCAACCACCTTTAGTATCAAATTTTTCACTATCATTAGCATCTAATTCAGCATATTTAAATTCTTGCAAAGTATTATTAATAACCCCGTTCATACCTTCATGTACAACGGAACGTGTTTGTGCAAAATTTTTTATATTACGACTGATAAGAGCGTAAGGGAATAAATCGATTTCCTGATTAGAATTATTAAAAATAGTGTCATTAACTGTAAAAAGATAGTTATTATCAATAGAGATTTTACGAACAAACTCGAGCCCGTTATCATTATTCCATGTCAGGGTAATTGTCTTATCGGGAGTTAATTCCGTATCAGATGTTTCCCAGATGGTATCAGCTGTTGGTAATTTAATTGATTTATCTAAGGACAGCCATCCCAAATCCGCAAAATATTGATTATCGGTTTTAGCAGGTTTTAATAATTCCACCTTAGCACTATCATTTTCAAGAGAAACATTATATTTCGTCAGATACAAATCATCAAAGCGAGCTCCTTTTAGACGAATACTACCTTTAAGAGCGTTGTTACTAAAATTAATACGCGCATCTTCGGTAAGAATTTCTTGTGCGGTTTTAGTTACTTTCTGCGCAGGCTTTTCAGCCGCAACGTGATTTAATTTTTCAGCAACTTGCTCAATTTCAGCCACTTGAGTTTGAACAGTACTTTTTTTATTAATACCAAAAAAATAATTAACGGTATAAATGGCGATAAACGACAATAAAATTGCCAACGACAGAGATCTTAAATCTTCTTTCATTTGTAACATCTCTCCTGATTTCAATTAAATAATTTAAGTCTTTCTAATATAAAAAAGCAAGTTTGTAAAGTCTAAGTACAGAGTTAATCCTTATCTTTATTTAGGGAAGATTTAGGTGGCACGGGGTCATAACCTTGTCCTCCCCAAGGATTACATTTCAAAAGGCGTTTGATTCCCATATATCCCCCTTTCAACAGCCCATGAATTTGAATAGCTTGCATCATATATTCGGAGCAAGTTGGTGTAAAACGGCATGCGTGCGGTAAAAAAGGTGAAATAGCAATTTTGTAAAATTTAAGAATAATAAGTGCGATTTTTTTTAGAAGAAAATTTAAAAAAAGCAATAGATGGAACATATCAAATCCCTCAATCAATCAGAGGTATCAGAAAGCGGTGTGAAATTTCTATTTATGCGTTTAATAGCATAAATGGTATCTTTTTTTAATTCTGAATATAAACACGACGCGGTAGAATTACGAGCAATAAAGACATAATCGATATGAGGTAAGGCGTAAGTTGTCAAAACTTCTCTAACAACAGCTCTCAAGCGCCGTTTGCTACGATTTCGGCAAACCGCATTACCAATTTTTTTTGTGGCGGTATAACCAACAAAAAAATCATCTGTTTGAGATAAACTAGGAGCCGCCTGGAGTACCATGTTGTGAGTGGCAACAAAAGCAACCTGGGCGACTCTTAGAAAATCTTTTCTCTTTTTGAAAACAATTACTTTAGTCATTAGCAAAAAGACTAAGCTGAAAGTTTTTTACGACCTCTAGCACGACGAGCTGCCAAAACTTTCCGACCGCCGGCAGTAGCCATACGGGTACGAAAACCATGTCGACGAGCTCTTACCAATTTACTTGGTTGATATGTACGTTTCATATTAAAATCTCCGGTTAATTATTAATTATTTAAAGGTAAAAATGAATTACCTCTCGGGTATACACGAGGGTTTATAAAGACAAAAGAAGAAGAAGTCAACTATTTTTTAAACAAATATGCCATAATATAACTAAAGAAGATGTACAAGTGCAAAATTACTTGAAAAATAAAATCAATATGGTATAAAATTAATATACTACGGAGGTTTACGTTTTCGCCATGATAATAGATAGCAAAAATGAAACACAGAAAAGTATTTTGACAAACAAGTGTTTTTACCAAACAACGGCTCAAATTATGCATGAATTTGAGAAGAAAGGTTATGCTAACTCAGCGGACGAAACAGCAAAAGTTATAGCCGCCTATCATGATTTAGTTCAGAAAAAGACGAAAAATAATTTCAGTAAAGATTATAACGAAGCATTCAAAAAAATTGATGATGCTATAAAGGGGCTAGCCAATAAGGTTTTTTACGGCTATGACAACAAAAGTCTTGATTACGCATATAAATCGTTTGCTAAGTTTGATTATATAAATGCGATAATCGGTCGGCAAAGAATTAAGAAAAAATCATAAATTGCAAGATTAGTATGAGACTGTTAATTTCTCGGCAACAAGGTTGCTAAAACAAGCGTTTTGGCATAAATTGGATAAATAGATAAAGAGTGAGGAGAAAAAATATGTCTGAAATTTCAGTTATCGGCGGAGGACGCTGGGGAACATTTTTAGCGTGGTATGCGGCAAATTATTGCAAAATAGAAAAAGTTAGAATTTATAGCCATCCCAATTCTCCAGAATATAAAAAAATGCAAGCAACGCGCAAAAATGCTTATGTGACGTTAAGCGATAATATATACTTACATGAAAAAATATCAGATATTTTAGATAATGATTTTATTATTGTTTCCGTAGGTAGTCAGAATTTGAGAGAGTTGGCGAAAGAGCTTAATGGCTACCATATTTCTGGAAAAACATTTTTATTGGCAATGAAGGGGTTGGAAGAACCTAAAGCGACTTTGTTAAGTACTGTGATGGAAGAGGAAATAAAACAGCCTATACACATTGCAACTTTAGGCGGTCCGGGACATGTACAAGATTATGTAAAGGGCGTACCGTCTTGTGCCGTAATAGATAGTAACGAAGATGATGTAAAGGATAAAGCGATTAAAATGCTTCAAAGTGATTTAATTCGTTTTTACTATGGTGAGGATTTTATAGGAAATCAAATAGGTGCCGCATTAAAAAATGTGATAGGTATAGCAGCCGGCATTTTAGATGGGTTGGAGTGGTATGGATTAAAAGGAGCGTTAATGGCTCGCTCTCCGGTAGAAGTAGGACGATTCATCAAGCATTACGGCGGAAATCCGATGACGGCATATGGCTTGGCACATTTAGGAGATTATGAAGCGACGCTATTTTCCAAACACAGTCACAACCGCACATTTGGAGAAAAATTTGTAAAAGGAGAAGAGTTTGGTAAATTAGCAGAGGGATATTATACTCTAAAAGCCGTGAAAACCATAGCGGATAAAGAAAATATTAATATGCCGATATGTCAGGCTTTATACCATGTCATATATGAAAGTGCGGATATAAAGCAAACGATTCGAACAATGTTTGATCGAGATTTAAAACACGAATTTGAACGTTTTTAAGAATGGAATATTGTGTAAAACCACATAAGGAGGTGTGGGTTAAAAAGATAAAGAAACCTCTCGAACGGTATTATCTTTAACCTCAAAAAATTGAGCGAATTTTCTAAGATGGGCGAATTCAGATAAATCGGTAGTTGTAAGCCATGCTTGTAGCTGCATATTTTGTATTTTAGTTAAAAAAGCATCTTTTTTTGTATCGTCTAAATGGGCGGCAACTTCATCTAATAATAAAATAGGAGAAACGCCTCTGGAATATAACAAAGATTTAGCATGTGCCAAAATAATACTTAAAAGCAAAGATTTTTGTTCACCGGTAGAGCAAAGAGCCGCTGGAACATTTTTCTGCTTATAAAGTACGCATAAATCGGTTTTATTGAGAGTATTTGCAGAATCGTTAAAAAGAATATTTCTCCGTTGATTAAAAAGAGATTCTCTGTAAAAATCTTCAACGTAGATAGCCGGTTTATCATTGAGCATTTGCTCAATAGTGCCGTCAAGAGTAAGAGTAGCGTCAGGAAAAACGTCATCAGGATTTTGCTCAATAAAAGTGTTGAGTTTTTGTACCTGTTCTCTTCTTGCGGCAGCAATCGCCACACCGATTCCTGACATCTGCTCTTCCAGAGCATTAAGCCAAGATGTATTAATATTGCCACTTTTAAGAATTTGAAGCCATTGTTTATAGAGATTGTCATAAGCGGAAATTCTTCTGGCATGCTCAACATCAAAAGCATAAACGATTCTATCAAGAAAGCTCCTCCGAAGTTGGGAGCCGCCTTGAAATAATCTATCCATTTGCGGAGTTACCCAAATAACAGAAAGATAATTTCCTAATTCATTTTGCGAAGATAGTTTCTGATTATTAACTTGAACGATTCTACGTTCAACTTCTTTGGTTTCATTATATTCAAATTCTTTAACTACACTTTCAACAGCAGTTCCGATATTAAATTCTTCACCAAATTTTTCGATTTGCGCAGAAACGGCCCAACCGCTATTATTAATAAAAACCGGAGAAGATTGTTTGTTAGCTAAAAAATCAAATGTTTTGACTTCGGAAAGTTTGGCATTACGCAAGCCTCGTCCCTGAGATAAAAAAGAAACGGCTTCCAAAACATTTGTTTTACCGCTACCGTTCTCGCCGCCTAAAATAATGAAAGGCATATTAAGATTTAGACGTAAATATTTATAGTTACGAAAATTAACTAAGGTCAGGCGCCGAACGGCAGACCTAACCTTAGCATCATTAAACATAGGATTGCAGAAAACTACGGCACTCACTTAGATTCTCATAGGCATCAAAACATAAATAGCACTATTGTCAGAGGTATCGTTAATAACCGTTGCCGCTGCACTTCCGGACAAACTAAAACGAACATCATCACCTTTAATCTGAGCTAAAATGTCCAACAAATAACGGAAATTATAACCAGTATCAATCGGATCTTTGTCATATTTAGCCTCCAATTCTTCGGTGGCATTACCCAATTCTGCATTAGAAGCAGCGATAGTGACACGATTAGCATCTGTAATCATACGAATCCCGCGGCTTCTTTCCGTAACAACGGAAACGCGATCAACTGCTGCAGCGAGTTCTTTAACATTAACTTCTAAAATTTTATCATTATCAGTCGGGATAACTCTTTCATAATCGGGAAAAGTGCCGTCAATTAGTTTAGAAGTTAAAGTAATATCTTCAAAAGAGATACGAACTTTATTTTCGGATAAAGCCATTGAAACAGTTTCTGTTGAGGCATCATCCAACAATTTTCTGATTTCAAGTACGGACTTTCTCGGAATAATAACGCCTTCAAGTTTTTCGGCTCCTTCGGGAAGAGGGGATTCGGCGCATGCTAATCTATGTCCGTCAGTGGCCACAACTCTTAAAACCTTTGTATCACCTTCATTTTTAGCATGAACATAAAGTCCGTTCAAATAATAACGAGCTTCCTCAACAGATGCCGAAAATTGAGTACGATCAATAAGCGTTTTAAGTTCATCACGACTAATTTCAAAATTAACCGGTAAACCATCTCCAGAAATAATCGGAAAATCTTCCACCCCGATAGTAGATAAAGAAAACTTAGAACGCCCCGAAGAAATACTTAAAGCATTTTTCTCATCAGGATATGCGATTTCAACATCAGAACCGTCAGAAAGTTTTCTTACAATATCGTAAAGCATATGAGCCGGAGCGGTTGTTGCCCCCGGTTCTATAATTTTCGCTTCAACAATTTCGGTTATTTCAATATCCATATCCGTGGCTTTAAAGTTAATGCAAGAATCCTTTGCCTCGATTCTGACATTAGATAAAACCGGAATAGTATTTCTTTTCTCAACAATGCTCTGAACATGGCTGAGGGTCTTTAATAGATGTGCGCGTTCAATTGTAAATTTCATTATCTTTATCCTAAAAAAAGACTTATTTTTATCTTTCCACACTGTAACACAAATCAGTAAAAGCAGAAGTTAAAAAATAAGTCTTCAACAATTTTTTTAATCGAACTTTAGTTTTCAAGAGTTCTTCTTAAAATTTCAATATTCTCGGCCAAAGATTGATCCTCTATAATAAGTTCTTCAACTTTTCTGACTGCATGCATAACAGTAGTATGGTCTCTGTCAAACTTGCGTCCGATTTCAGGCAGCGAACGCGAAGTCAATTGCTTAGCAAGATACATAGCAATCTGTCTTGGTCTTGCAACCGTTCTTGCTCTACGAGAAGATTGAAGTTCTTTAACGGAAATATTAAAATGTTCGGCAACTTTCTTCTGGATTTCATCAATAGTAGTTTTTCTATCGATAGAGCGTAACATATCTTTAAGGACATCTTGTGTCATATCCAGAGTAATTTCTTTGCCGGACAAAAGCTGCGAGTGAGCGGCAACTCTCTTCAATGAACCTTCCAACTCACGAACGTTAGATGTAATTTTTTGAGCTAAAAATTCTGCAACTTTCTGAGGGAGATCGATTCCCATAAGTTCTGCTTTCTTTTGAAGGATACCCATTCTCAGCTCAAAGTTTGTTGGCATAATGTCTACAACTAAACCGCCAACCAAGCGAGATTTCAAACGTTCTTCAATACCATCCAAATCTGTCGGAGATTTATCGGCTGAAATAATAACCTGCTTTCCCTCTTCAACCAATGAGCTGAAAGTATGGAAAAATTCCTCTTGTGTCGTTCCTTTGTTTCCCATAAATTGGAAGTCATCAACCATTAAGACGTCAACAGAACGGAATTGTTCTTTGAAAGCTGCTGTATCTTTGTAACGCAGAGCTTTAACAAATTTATAAACAAATTGTTCTGCGGTTAAATAGATAACATTGCGAGTCGGGTCATTTTTTTTGATGTGCCAAATAATGGAATGCATCAAGTGAGTTTTGCCAAGACCGACGCTGGAATACAAGAACAAAGGATTAAAAGATACATTTTTTGATTCTGCAACTTTGCGAGCCGCGGCATAAGCGAATTCATTAGTTTTACCAACGACAAAATTTTCGAAAGTATAATTCGGATTTAAAGGTGTTCCGTTAGTAACGTTATTATTAGAAGTATCGTTAGCTAAACTAGCACCGGCTACCAAGC
>CASFTO010000016.1 GCA_949297665.1 uncultured Alphaproteobacteria bacterium
CGCATTGTATTTGAATAAATCGGGAATATCGCGGGTATAGCGCACCGTCAACTGCTCATACGCATTGAAAATGGTCGCATTCTCGCGCGTCGCGCTCTTGAATTCGACAACGACGAGCGGCAAGCCGTTGATAAATACCACCGCATCGGGAATGCGCAGGCACTCCATGCCCTGCACTTCAAACTGATTGACAACTTTGAAAAGATTATTTTTAGGCGTTTCAAAATCGATCAGGCGAATGAACAAATCTTTTTTCGTCTTATCCTCACGACGAAAAATGACCCCCTCGGTAATTTTATGGAGCATTTCGCGGTTGGCGTCATACAGCGGATCGTGCGAAGAGCGCACCAAAGACAGAATAATACTTTCCGCCTCCGTTTCCGTCATCCCTTCGGCAGAATAGCGCGACAAAAGATATGCCTTCAAATCCCCCCGTAAAAGCACATCCGATGATTCGCGAAGCAAACTTTCGCCGTGTATGTATTCGTATCCCTCTTGCCCGAACAATTCCATAACGGACATTTCAAGTTGAGATTCGTTCATTGTACCCACTTCCGTTTAATCTAACTCTGCGTATTTCTTTTCTATCGCATCATATAGTTCGCTTTTTTTCTTCTCTACCTTTTTATCTACTGATGCAGAAATCGTAGCTTTTATATGCCATAAATCTTTAACTTTGGGTATAAAAAAGGTAACTGCCACACCTAATATTTCAATAATAAAAACAAATTTAAATGGACTATTCGTTAAATCAATTGCTAAATCCAAAATTGAACAAAAAGCCAATGTTAAAGCAGACAAAAGCGAGAAAATATAAGCAAAAATATATACCCCTTTCCACAACTTCCCGTAGTTCTTTATTTTAATATCTGCATTTGCAATATCACCGCTTTTCAACTGACTAATCTTTTCGTTTCTCTTTTCAAGTTTATTTACCAATTCTCTATGTTGCGTTCTTTGATTCCTTTCTAAAATTTTTTGGAGACTCTCAAGCGTTATATCACAATCATCTTCTTGTAATATTTCAGCTGTATTTCTTTTGCTATAAAGTTCATATTTTAGTTCCGTTGCATTTTCAAGTGTTATTGCTCCTTCAGATTGAAATTTGTCAACCGTTTCAGCAAACCTTTTCCAAAATACTGGTGATGGCTCTTTTAAAATTGATGCAGAAAATTTCAAGCTGTTGTTTACAAATTTATCTTGTTTGCTTGGTGTTTTCAGCCACGCTATATTACTAATTTCATACTCTGAAATGCAAGGATAAAACCCTTTCATATCGTCGTGTAACTTTTGATAATCTTTTACTGTCCGTACTAATTTTTGATTGGTCGTTACAAAAATAGCACCACAGTTTTCTAATGTTCTTGCATTTCTATTTGTACGCAATCTAAAAATAGCCGCAATTGATTCCACATCGTTTTGCAACGCTTTTTCTCTTCGATAATTTATCTTTTCTTCTAAGTATTGTGAAAATTGTACCCAATTGATATTTTTCATAGGTTCAGAATAATCTGGTGTATCAACAATTTTCAAATACTTTGAAATATTCACCTCTAAGCTTGATATTAAAATCATAACATCGCTTGCTTGCATTCCATTTTCAAGAAACCAATCTAAGTTGACAAGACTTTTTTCATTGCCATGTCTCATTGCGCTTTCGCATTTTTCTAAAATACCTCTTACTTCATCTACAGTATGTTTAAAGCACCTTAAGTTTGCCCCCAACCCCGTCAACAAATCTATAATTTGTAAAATGTATTCTTTATATCTTTTCCCTCCGTATCCTAACATATAAAAAATAAATGTTGTATCAAGATAAACATATAAATTATTAAATTTTTGCTTTATATCCGCTTTATCAATTTGCTGCGCATATAAGGCTTCATAAATCATTTGCCCTTTTACTATATCTATTAAAATATTTTTTAATATTTCATCGTTATCCAAAATATAACTAATAAATAAAGCTAATTCGTTATCGCGATAACTAATAATTTTATTCATAAAATTCAGCAAGTCAAAATAATTGGTAGAAATAAACTTAGTTAATTTTTCTTCCAACTTCTTATCTTCAAATTTTCTACCTGTTTTTTCAAGAAGAAACTTTTGCATCTGATTTATAAAATACTCGTAGTTGAGCCTACTATTTATCCGTTTATCCTCAAACTCTTGAATATTATATTTCCCAGCAATAATGAAATAACTGACAGGCTTTCCCTTTTTCTCAAAAAAATTCTTATTACGATTTAAGATGCAAATTGTGACTGTATCAACCAAATGCAATCTAAATTCATTATTGACATATTTAGTTAATTCAGGCACATCAATGTATCCCGTTTCATCCTTCACCTCATGATAAGCAGCATAAATAACAAACGGGGCTATGATATCTAAATAATCTTTTTTCGAATGCTCCCAAGTCACCGCAAGAAGTGCATTCGTTATCAAATTTACTGAATTCATATTTTCTCCTTAGTAAAATATTTTTTCACCAAAATCAATCTAAATAAAAATGTTATTGCCTCTGTGTTTTCAACAAGACACAAGAGAAGAATTAATCACTGTAAGCAACTGATTAAGCTTCATAATTTCAAGCTCAAGTTTTGCTTGATAACTAAAGATAGGTTTACATAGATAATTAAATCTTTCGATCAAATTACAGGGAGGAATTTTCGTCGGAATACTTTTTAATACATTCCCAGAAATTTCCATAAATGTTGTCCCTGATGAATAGCTATCTAGTAATTGTTTATTCTCTTTCAAAAAATAATAAACATAGGCCGTACAAATCTTTTTTTTAGGAACAATTGATTTAAAACCTTGATTCGTACATAAATCTACCATCGCAATTGCAACGCTTCCAACAGGCGCTCGCGATGTCAAAAGAACCGTCCCCTGAGGCATTATTTTTGCACTGCAACTTTGATATGCCGTTTTAGTAATATCTGTTTCTCCTTTATAAATAAACTTCAATCCCGTAGAAGTTAGATCTTTAGGAGTAAGCCAAACGATTCCATTGTCACAAAAATGCTCAGTGTTTTCCTTTGAAGGTGTCGCGCCACCAACTATTTCCCCTAAATCAGCAAATACCCCATCCTTCCAAGTATTTTGATCATCAAATAAGGCATGAAACATAGCTATGGCTTGTTTTTCCAAATTCTCATTGATTTTCTTTTTTAAGGCGATGCGGGTTTCGATTTTTTGATAGGCGTCCACAATTTTTTCTTGCTCTCCGATCGGCGGAACAGGCAGTTCAACATTGCACATTTCTTCCCAATCAAAAATTTCCCTCACACTGCCATGAGAATGATATCTCGCATA
>CASFTO010000017.1 GCA_949297665.1 uncultured Alphaproteobacteria bacterium
CCTGCTTTTTTGTTTTAAATAAGGATTTATTTAGGGCTCGAACCGGAGAAGTAGGTTCGACTACCAGCATAAGGCAGACGGAAGTATGCCGGTAAACCGAAGGCTTATATGCGCCTGTGCGGCCGAGGCTTAAAAAGCCGAAGGTCAGTCCTACAGGACCCACCAGTTAAAATAAAAAAGCGGGGTTTATCCCTGCTTTTTTGTTTTAAATAAGGATTTATTTAGGGCTCGAACCGGAGAAGTAGGTTCGACTACCAGCATAAGGCAGACAGAGTATGCCGGTAAGCCAAAGGCTTATATGCGCCTGTGTGTCCAAGGCTTAAAAGCCGAAGGTCAGTCCAAAGAACCCACCGCAAAAGCGCTCCCCTCTCCCCAATAAAGAGCCTCCATTTTAAGGAGGCTTATAATCTTATTTGATTACTTCTTTTGTATGGGCACACACCCGGTTTCTTTTGACCAAGTAAGACAATCATCACGACAGATTTTTTGCTCTGCATCCCAAACGCCATGTCCTGAGCTTATGCACCATCCCGCATCATCAAAAAATAAAATATACGAAAGATATAGTACTATGCAACATCCTATAACAGCAAAAATATTCCAAAATATAAGAAATATCCGCCACATCAGTTGCTTGACATTAATATTTATCATTGATTCCCTTTACTCTAAATGAACGACAACCATCTTTTGAATTAGTGTATACACCACTTTTTGCTCGTTGTCTACCAATTTCATTGACTTTTCTATCATGCAACCTATCTTTTGATGCTTCTAGCGGTGAGAAACCCTTCCAAACTTGATTATAATAATAATCAAATTCTTCTTTAGCATTGCCCAATTTTTCCGCAACCTTTTCACCTATTCGTCCTCTAGATGTTGCTTCATAGTTTGCTTTGCAATGAAAATAATCATCTGCATTTATAGTATTATCTCGTTTCATATCCCAATAATTTCTGTTCATATCTCTTACAGCTGCCGCTACTTGTTTGAGTTTATTAATTTTAGTACCACTCATATTTTACTCCATAAATAAAAATTAAACCAATAGTTCTAGTCCAATATTTATATATGAATTATAATATATTAAAATCAATAGTTGAGTAATGCTTTTTTAATTATTTTTAATTTGTCAGCAAAATGTCGCATGAAAATTCATCCATTAGCACACAATCACCCACCGCAAAAGTTCTCACCCTCTACGCAAATAAAGAGCCTCCATTTTTAGGAGGCTTATAATCTTATTTGATTACTTTTTTTGTATGGGCACACACCCGGTTTCTTTTGACCAAGTAAGACAATCATCACGACAGATTTTTTGAACAGGATCATACACTTTTCCACTGTCCATACAAGCATCAATATCATGTTGTTCTTTAATTTCCGGAACATATTTCCCCATTAGAATAAAAACAACAAGCGCCATACCAAAAACAATATATGCAATTTTGCGATATTTCTGACAATAAGACAGCCCAAATGCACCAAGAGCTATGATAACCACCGTTCCATACAAATAGAACCACAAAGGTGTTATTCCCAAAGTTATAGCCCAACTAATAACCAACACTGCCATCATACAAAAAAAGATTATCGCCTTTAAGATATGTTTTATCACCACTAATAACTTTTTTTTCATATTTTCTCCTTATTTATATTTAGAATGATGTGTCGGAAAGTTTTTCTAATTACTCTAAATAAACAACTTTTGAATGAGTGTATACACCGCTTTTTGCTCAATGTCTACCAATTTTATATTTGAGTAAGGCGTTTTAAAATTATTTTTTAATTGTGTTTAATAGGCTTTGTTTTATATACGAACTTTTAACATCTATACAAACAAATATTGTTTTAATAAATAAACAAGTTAAAATTATATGGATATAACATTTTTAAATAGTAGTATCACTCCACCAAATTTTATTTGCAAATTTCATTTGACAAAATTAAAAGAGCTAAGATGCCTTTTGCATTTTTTATATATATTAAATTATTAATCTAAAAATTTCTGGTTATGGAAAAGAAAAAAAGAGAAATTAAAGTCGTTTCAGGAGAAGAAGCTTTGAAACGCATGCAAGCCTTTTTGTTTGCAAACCTGATGGATGCGCATGATTTGGAATTGGAAAATCCCCAAGATGAAAATTCCCGGTACTTTGTAAAACTGATATGGCTAGCTCGTAAAGCCGGTGACCAAAACAAAGTCGGTTGCCCATGTTTCGCTTGCTCATACAGAGGCATCTTGCCTTTCAGCGACAAAGTCCTTGACGGAATTATCTATGCCAAAGTTTTTGCCGACCGAGATTTTAATATGGTCAAAATGCATTTGGTAGAAGAAGACAGTGAAGAAGGAGTAAATTTCTCCATTACACCGATTGAAGAAGGTGAAACTTTCAAGATGGTAGATGAAGCCGGCCGCTTTGTAGATGAAACATTCATCTATAAAAATGGCAAGATTGAAAAAGTAGCCGACTAACGTAATCAGACAAAAAAGAAAGCCCGCGGAGTTCACATACTCTCGCGGGTTTTCCGTTATAAAAGCAAAAAAAACATAACTTCTAATATCGTTTTTTATAAAAAATGCTTGCGTTTAAGAATAAATAGTCTATATTTCGCGTCAGGAAAAGATGTTCTCTCGGGTTCAAAAACCAAAGGCGATACGCCTGTGACTTCTTTCCTAACCGTAAATAAGAGAGAACTTTTACGATAAAAAGGAGTTTTTTTATGACATGTAATCATCAATGCTCACATGAAGTTGAACAGATGTGCCCGTTGTACAAAGGTGCCAGACACGAACCTGCACCAATTCCTGAAGAAGGAAAATGGGTCAAAGCAAAACAAATCACTGATATTTCAGGTTTAACCCACGGTTGTGGTTGCTGCGCACCTCAACAAGGCACCTGTAAATTGACCTTAAACGTTAAAGAAGGCGTTATTGAAGAAGCTTTGGTAGAAACTATCGGATGTTCCGGCATGACACACTCAGCTGCAATGGCTGCAGAAATTTTGCCTGGTAAAACAATTTTGGAAGCCTTAAACACAGACTTGGTATGCGATGCAATCAACGTAGCAATGCGTGAATTGTTCTTACAAATCGTTTATGGCCGTACTCAAACTGCATTTTCTGAAAATGGTTTACCGATTGGCGCTGGTTTGGAAGACTTGGGTAAAGGCTTACGTTCACAAGTTGGTACAATGTACTCAACCAAAGTAAAAGGTCCAAGATATTTGGAAATGGCTGAAGGTTATGTATTGAATGTCGGCGTTGATGCAAATAATGAAATCATCGGCTACAAGTTTGTACACTTAGGAAAGATGATGGAAGCAATCAAAAACGGAACAGATCCGAAAACTGCTTTTGAAAACAACATCAAGACCTATGGACGTTTTGATGAAGCTGTAAAAATCATTGACCCGAGAAAGGAGTAAGCCATGTTATTTGAAGGTTTTGATAGAAGAATAGAAAAAATTACTCCGGTTTTGAGCCAATATGGCTTTTCTAAGATTGAAGATGCCAGAGATTTGTGCTTAAGCAAAGGAATTGATGTAGAAAAATTAGTAAAAGGCATTCAACCGATTGCATTTGAAAACGCAGTATGGGCATACACCTTAGGTTGTGCCATTGCATTGAAAGAAAATGTAAAGAACGCATCAGAAGCCGCTGAAAAAATCGGTATTGGCTTGCAAGCATTTTGCGTACCAGGTTCTGTTGCAGACCAAAGAGCTGTAGGTTTGGGCCACGGTAACTTAGCCGCTATGTTGTTAAGAGAAGAAACCAAATGTTTCTGCTTCTTGGCTGGTCACGAATCATTTGCCGCAGCAGAAGGCGCAATTGGTATTGCTCGTTCTGCCAACAAAGTTAGAAAAGAACCATTAAGAGTAATCTTAAACGGTTTGGGTAAAGACGCAGCATACATCATTTCTCGTATCAACGGCTTTACATTTGTTGAAACCGAATATGATTACAAAACCGGCAATTTGAAAATTGTTGAAGAAAAAGCATTCTCCAACGGCGACAAAGCCAAAGTAAAATGCTATGGTGCCGATGACGTATCAGAAGGCGTTGCCATCATGATTAAAGAAGGCGTTGACGTATCCATTACCGGAAACTCCACCAATCCGACACGTTTCCAACATCCGGTAGCCGGCACATATAAGAAATGGGCTGTTGAACACGGCAAGAAATACTTCTCCGTTGCCTCCGGTGGTGGTACAGGTCGTACATTACACCCGGATAACGTAGCCGCCGGACCTGCATCTTATGGTATGACAGATACAATGGGCAGAATGCACAGTGATGCGCAATTTGCCGGATCATCATCTGTTCCTGCGCATGTAGAGATGATGGGCTTAATCGGCATGGGTAACAACCCGATGGTAGGTGCAACCGTAGCCGTTGCCGTTGCGATTGAAGAAGCATTGAAGAAATAAATCTTTAGCCGCATAGGATAAAAAAGCGAAGGACTTTCTCAAAAAGGAAGTCCTTTTTTAATACTAAAAGAACAAAGTTTACCCAATTATCACCTCCCCTGCTAAGTCAATGGCAATAAATTGCCAAAAACTCGGCAACGAAATATCAACTTGCGGCTTTTCCCCAAAAATCGCACCAACTCCCCCTTGCCGAGTCAAAATAAAGAAGCTCCGCAACGAAACATCAAATTGCTACTTTCCCTCCAAAACCGCGCCAACACTCCCTCTTTTACCGAGGAAATAAGAAAATACCCCGAAAACAAGTCTTGACAAAATTTGTCACAAAGATTACAACTAAGGTAAGAAAGCAATTTTTATGTCAAACCAAATAATTCTATCACGTATGGAACATTTATCATTAGAAACAAAAGCGATAATTTTCGCCGTAGGCTTTGTTACCGTCATCATCATCGGTTTAATCATGGATGCGCTGGCAGACAAGAAAAACGGCCCTCGGTATGTCAATTACACTGCTGAATACAGTTGTATGACACCGACGTTGATGTTCTTATGGTGTGTGGGCGCCGGACTAATACTATGCTTGATATAAAGAAAAAATTTATCAACATATTTGGCGTCAACTCCTAAATTTCTAAACTCCAAGTCTCCTTGTTAAAAAAACGGGAGACTTTTTTGTTGTGCTTCACAGCTTTAATGATAGCTAAAAAAAATCTTTACAAACCCGAGAGTTTTAGTAAAAATATCAAAATCAGGATTTGTAAAGCGAGAAAAGAAATGTCTATGTGGAGTGTGTTAAAAATCAGTTTAGTCATCATCAGCCTATGCGGAATAATCTACCTCGGCGCAAAAATTGCTGGCATGACGACCAATACATCAGCCGAACGCCCCAAAATCAAGGTGTTGATATATGGCATATTGACAGCCTTGCTTATCTTCGTACCCTGCTTGTGGTATATTGGCTTTATGAATACGGCGATAATTATGTTTCATTTAATAGCTTTCTGCTCCATTGCGGATTTTTTAGTATGGTGTACGGATAAAATCAGAAACACACCCTGCAATCATCGTTATGCGGATATAGCCGCCGTAAGTTTGTGCATCATGTATTTATTAAACGGCTGGTACCAAGCACATCATGTATGGCATACCAAATATAAACTGGAGAGTACCAAATTAAGCCAACCTTTGCGTATCATTCAATTTGCAGACACCCACATCGGCACGACTTTCACGGGAAAAGAATTTGCTAAACATATAGAGAACATGCAACAATACAAGCCGGATATAGTCGTAATTACCGGTGATTTGATAGATAACAGCACGAGTTTGAAAGATTTACAAGATTTCCTGCAAAATCTGCAAAAATTGAATACCAAATATGGCGTTTATCTGGTCTTGGGCAATCACGACACCCGCTCAAATAAAGAAAGCCTAGCTGAATTTGATAATGAAGCCATGTTAAACGAAGTCAAAAAACACGGCGTTGAGGTGTTACAAGATGAAGTTAAGCTGATTGACAATAGATTTTACCTCATCGGCAGAAAAGACGCGTATGATTTCCGTCGTGGAGGAAGACGACAGAATATGGAAACTCTGCTTAAAAACTTAGATAAGAACAAATACCAAATCGTGCTCGACCATCAACCCAACGATTACGCCAGTCAAGAAAAATCAGGAGTTGATTTAGTATTATCGGGGCATACACATGGCGGACAGTTATTCCCGATAAATAGCGTCAGTCTCTGGTGGGGTTTAAATGACAAGATATACGGCCACGAAAAGCGTAGCCAAACAGATTTTATCGTAACCTCAGGAATTTCAAACTGGGAGCTAAAATTCAAAACCGGCTGCAAATCGGAGTTTACGATAATAGACATCCTCCCGAAAGAAAAATAAAATGATAAGCACCTCGGAATATGAATTGATAGACGCCACGCCGTTTATCCGCCTCGCCCTTAATAAAGAGGTTGCCAAGGCTTATGAAGAAGAGGACAAAGGAGTGAATTTTATAAAGCATATCAATCAATTAGCCCAACAAATTGATTCATTACCTTTACAACACGAACCACCTCTTCGCTTTACTTTTATCGTTGTCAAAAATGGAGAAGAATATTCTCGAGCTGTAAATTTGCCGATAGAAGAAGGAATTTGCGAAGTAAAAACCGATATAGATACAGCCTATCCTTTAAGTTTGTGCGTAGATAGAAATTGGTTTCAACAAGGTTTCGGGAGGAGTTTAAGTTTTCCGCTAAAAGTCGGTTTAATCCACGAATTGAGCCACGTTGTGCATGGACATTATTTTCATAATTTGGGGCAAATAAGCGAGGGATTTGTCGAACTAATGCCGCACTATCTAATGGATATGGAGCAAAAAAATCTCAAACACCGCCAAGCTATAATGCAGATGCCCGAACAAGAACTGCAAACTATAGATTTTATGAACAAAAATGGTATGTTCGCCAAAGATGAGATAGACGGCACCTCAACGCAACAACATAAATCGTATATGTCCGCCTATTTATGGATGTTAGGCTATATCAAGCGTGTGGAGCAGCAACACAATCTGGATAAATTTAGCGCAACCCAATGGATATTGAAAAAATTTAGCCACATAGATAAGTTGCAAGGAGAAAAGCAAAAAGAAACTGCCGTATCGGCTCTGATAGAAATGCCAGTTCAAGAAGTATATCAAGGATTAACGTTGCAACAAGAAGGAAAAGAATATATAAAGCACGCATATCGGTCACACTCCCCGCAAGCACTAAAACACACCGAAAGATAGCAAAAACCTCAACACAACCAGATTAAAGTTTTTTGCTGAGCTTAATAATCGGTAAACCATACTTCCAAGATTTTTCTTGCACATTGAGTTCTTGCACAAAACCGAGCTTATGATAAAACGGCAGCGACGGCCCGTTTTTAAGCGTCCATATTTCGCATTTAGAAAAACCACGAGCCTTATGAGATGCACAAACAAATTCCACCAAAGCCCGCCCTGCTCCCAGACACTGAAATTGCGGATGCACATAAAGTGCTTGAATTTCCAACACTTTATCTTGAGGCAACGCCAGATGCGCAAAACCGATAACCCGTTGCAGATAAACGGCAACATAAGATTCAATTTGGGTAACATAAATTTTGGTGCATTCAATTTTTTCATCTTCAATTTTGAGTGCATCTAAAACATCATCAGATAAAAACCCACGATACGAGGTTTTATAAACAGCCACGTGAATTTGTTGAATATCAGCCGCATCTTGAGGCAAAGTTTTACGAATAAATATTTTAGGTTCAAACATATCCAAAGCTCCATACAAAAAAAATTTATCATACCTAAATAAAAAATCAACACCGATAAAAAAAGGCCGCCTACCAAGACGGTCTTCGTTTTTTATATCAAAAAAATTCGCTTGGCAGACATTTTTCGCTTAACCAATTTTAAAAAATATGCTATGATGGGTCTAATAAGGAAAAAGCCAAAAGGAGAAACCGCATGTCTAATCCGTATGCTGAAGTATTCTATAAAGAGTTTAACCGTCGTTTCATTAACGAAAAGCACAAAAAATCCGGCTGGCAAACACCCCCGAAGATGGCACGTTTCATCAAAGATTTTAATACGTTTTTAGCCCAAACCGCACCGGATAAAGATTGGCGTATTAACGCCGATGGCTATAAAATTGAACCGAAAGAATTCTCATATTTTGTTTTAGGATTGCGTGCGCAGATGATAGCCTCCACCAAAAACTTAACGAACATCAGCGAGAAAGACACGCGCTCACCGGAAATTATTGAATTTTTTGAAAACGTTAAAGAACTATGTTTAAACAGTTCCAGCAAACTATACGAAGATTTTGATTACGATGTATTCTCATACAATCACACCAGCCGGCAATTAGACCTTTGTGAAGATATCCCCAATGAACAAGCTAAAAATATCTTTTTCTTCGGCGTCAATCGGAGCAATCGCCAAAACATGGAAGAAGTCAATTACTTTTTCAATCATGCAAGTAAAGATTTATTTCAGCAAAAACAATTCAAAGACACCGACATATATTCTGTCTGCATTCCAAAATGTTTTCCAGAAGAAATCGGCGCATCAACCATAATGAAAACCATCACCGAACCGACCAAGTTTAACGGCCCCGAGCTTTATTTCGTGGAAGAAAATTGGAGTCATTACATTGGTAAAGATTTAGCCTTTGATGAAGACGGCAAAGTTGTTGAAGGTTCTCGTTATTCAATGGAAGAATTACAAGAAAACTTACGCCACTTAAAAGTATTCAGTTATTGTGCCGGCGCCGGTACGGCTCATCGTTGTCTAAACGCCCTGCAAAGTATCGCCAATCAGCTTTATGACAAAAAGACCGTCGCCCGAATGTGGCAAAATATAGATGTTGTGAGCTTTGCCTTTCCGTTGGAAGCGGAAAAGACCCAGTATCATCACATAGCAATAATCTGCAATGACAAAGATGCCACCAATCCGGAAACTGTCATAAAGACCAATTTCCCAGAGCTTTATAACCACCTAACCTTAAATGAAGAAGACCGTGGGCATATCAAAATCAACAATGCGAAACACACCAAATACATTGCCTTGGAGTTAAACAAAGATGCCCCGATATTTGACCACAACGGGCAAAACATCTCGCGTCAGATTAACAACCGTAACGGACACAGACTGCAAAACATCACGGCAAAGAACGCCTACTCGCAAAATTTCGCGGTACTGAGATACATCATGGAGTGCTGCTTAAAGAACGAACCGATAGACGATAAGCGATTAACCCAAATTGCCAATGCGCCTTGCCTAAGTTTCAGTAAATCCAAAGAGCACGAATAACTTAACCACACAATCTATCCCCAACAGAAGATAACGCTTGCCATAAGCGAGATTTTCGGATATAAAACAGCAAAGAACTTCATCAAGGGGGGAAAGTATGAAAAAAAGATATATAGTATTAGGCGTATTCGTTGCAGCCATCGCCGGTGGCGTTTATTATCTCAATCAAAATTTAGAACCGATTGTCAAAAAGCTCGTTAATCAATACGGCAGCCAAATCACTGGCACCAACGTCAGTTTAGACGGCTTCAAACTATCTTTAATGCAAGGAAGCATGAGCTTACAAGGCTTAAAGGTCGGCAACCCGCAAGGCTACCAACAACCGAATATCATGAGCATCGGCGAAGCATCGGTAAAATTAAACATCGGCTCTTTGAGAACACCGATTATTGAAGTGGAAAGCATTAACATTGTGGCACCGGAAATTTCGTATGAATTGAAAAACGGCACCCAAAACAACGTGCAAGATTTATTGAAAAACATAGAAAAGAACACTACTTCAACAGCCAAAGCAGAAGAAAAACCGGCTCAAACAGAAACCAAAGCCGATTCTAAAGATAAGAGTGCTCAATCTTCTAAAAAAGTTGTGATAGACAGATTAAGCATCACTGAAGGCAAGATAAATCTTGGTGCGTCTTTAGGCAAACAAGGCGCTACGGCAACCATTCCGTTACCGGCGATTGAATTAAAAGACCTCGGCCGCGAAAATGGCAAGCAAGGACAAAGCATAACCGAAACCGCCGTTGCTATTTTGAACAAGATTTTCACCACCGCGTCAGATACCATTATCAAACAAGGCGGTGAAGCCTTAAAGCAAATTGCCGCTGAAGGCGAAAAAGCCCTCAAAGGCGTCGCAGATAACTTAAAAACCGAGGCTAAAGGGTTATTAAAAAATCTGTTTTAAGGTATGCGCAAACAAGAGTAAATCCCGCCCTCACCGACGGGATTTATTTTTTTTTGAAAAAATAGTTGACATCACCAAGATTTTAGCTAAGCTAACCAACGTTTTTAGATTCATCTTCATTCAGAGGATAAGATACGTTGAAAAAGAACTTTTGCAATATTTTGAAAGCAAATAAATTCTGGTGGCACTGCTAGTGCCATATATTTCCGTATCCGCTTTTGTGGGCTTTAATCACAAAAAATAATCCTAAAAAATTTGTAAATAGAAAATAAAAAACATCAATGGAGATGAAACAATGTCCTACGAATATACTATAGATAATTGCGGCCGTGTAAAGATGGCCGGTGGCAGTTTTAAGACTTATTACGATTTGGCCGATGCCATCAGAGCTGTAGAAGAACCAAGTGCCGAAGCGATAATACAAACACATAACAATTTCAAAAATATCCGCAAACAACCGCCGTTTGATTTATTGCTGGCGTTTTTCCCTGATGACAGCGCCAATATCAGCTATCGTTTAAGAGGTGCCGGCGCATACCGCCATTTGCGTATGGATCAAGGCCCCGGAGGAAACTTTACCCGTTTTGACTTGGGCGAAGAAAATATGCTCCGTTATAATCTGCAAAAAGAAAAAGGCTTTGCAATGCCTGAAGAATTGATTAGCAACCAACTGCAAACGGAAGCCTATCCCGAATTATTAAGCCTAAAAGAAGCCATACAAAAATCCTTTGAAAAGAACGATTATAACAAAACCGCGATATTGGTCAACAAATTCACGACTTTGGCCAAGAGCTTAGGATTGGATATGCATAACGGCGAACACGTCGGCAGCAAGAGCGGCTTTTTCTTCATCCGCCCAACCGCAACCGACCGCCCTACGCATTTTCCAATAGAAAAAATCCCGCACTTGAAGGCCAAAATAGATGAAGCCTTAAATAAGAGTCTATCTTTGGCGGAATATACAAGAGAATATCTGAGGTCCGGCAAAAACTTCCTTGAGGCCACCACTCTCGCCCGCCAAAAATATGCCGAAAAAGGAGGAAAAGATTATCAAGATAATGGCTTGCTGTATTTTCAACCCGATTGCTTTGTAGATAACCGAGGCAATGTAGAGGTAGAAAAAATCAATATGCCGGATGTGGGAATGTTTATGACCATGTTAAACCGCCCGAGCAATGGTGCGTTACAAAATGTCGTTAATGCGAATTTAGATTTGAAAGACCGTTTAAAACAAACCTGCGCAGATTTTCTCACCAAAGATGAAATCGTGCTGATAACCCGAGATGATGTTCTGGATTATAAAGCCGATACATTGGAGTTATTAGAAATAAAAGCCCTAAAAGACATGTTGCACAGCATAGGCAAACAAGTGAGCGTCAAACGCTTAAGCGATTATGAGAGTTTAAATAAGTCGCAAGAAATTTTGTTGTTGAACGTTAACGCCGATAACAAAGATTATGGCAAATTCGCCGAACACATCGTCAAACAAGAATTGACCTGCTACGCCGATCCCCTCGTCTATTACTTCAAAGATGAAGCCACAACCTTAAAGACGATGGAAATTCCGCACGAACATATGGAACATTTCTTGCAACTGATAAAGCCCAAAGACATCAACGCCAAAAATGCCGAGAATATATATAACCGCCTGCAATATATCATGAAGCACTACGACATGAACGAAGATATTTTGTATGCCAACATCAGCGGTTACAAGATGCCCGTACCGGTATTTAAATATTCGCTGCATAGTTTCGGACAAATCTATAAGGCTTACGAAAAGATGAATAATCCGGCAGGCAAGATAAAATTATCAAGTGTGCCGGTAAATAGCGATAATGCGATATTCTATGGCAAAGACGCGCCACGTTTGGCTGCCTATCGCTTTATGTGCCGCAAAGAAAGATAGGAGGAAAGGATGTCTGAGTTATATGAAGTTTTAGACACCGCTAAAGTGTTGGACACGGTCATAGACGCCGTATCAAAAACGCAAGAAAACTTAATCGTCGTTGAGGGGGAAACGGATAATAACGCCGTCCGCCCCGATGAACGATATTTTAAGACCTTGCAGAATCTGCTCGCGCAAAAGAAGCCTATAACCCGCTATTATTTCGGAAGTTTAGAAAGTTTTGCGCAAAAACGCCAACAAACAAAAGATATCATCTGGCATTATGCCGGTCCGATGGAGCAATATCAACGGGCGATTATCATAGATAATCACACCGCTTTTTTCAAAATAGGCCAAGAATTTGCAAAAACGCACTATATACCGTTGATAGCCCTGTTGAAAAATTATCTGCACACGAATAACTTAAAAGCGCTAGATGCCATGGATAACCATAAATAGCCCTTGCATAAATAGCTAAAGCATTTTTATACTAAAAGCATTGTTAACAATGGGAGAAAAGGTATGCGAACGATAATTATCGGCGGTGGAGCGGGAGGTGCCAGTTGTGCGGCACGCTTGCGTCGTTTAGATGAAAATATGGAAATTCTAATATTGGAAAAGACGGAAGAAACTTCAATAGCCAGTTGCGGTTTGCCCTATTATATCGGAGGTGTAATTGAAAATCGCGCGAATATGCAAGTTGCCAAACCGGAAATGTTTAAGTCGCTGTTTAACATTGATATAAAACTAAATAGCGAAGTAACAGCAATCAACCCGCAGACTAAAAGCGTAACCACCAAGAACGGCGAAACCTTCACCTATGACAAGTTAGTTATCGCCACTGGAGCTGTTCCTTTTACACCGAAAATCAACGGTTTGGATTTAATCCCTCACTTTACGGTTAAGCATTTGGCGGATGCCGATAATATCAAAACTTATATCAAAGAGCATAACATCAAACAAGCAACCGTCGTCGGCGGAGGTTTTATCGGTGTGGAAGTTGCCGAGAATTTACACCATTTAGGTATAGAAACCACCTTGGTTGAGATGATGCCGCAAATTTTGCCCCCAATGGATGAAGACACCGTCTGCTATTTAGAACAAGAAATGCAAAAAGCCGGTATCAAACTGGAATTGGGCGATGGTTTGAGTGAAATTATAGAAGGCGGCATTGTGCTGAATTCAGGCAAATTGATAAAAACCGAAATGCTGATTTTGGCATTGGGTGTTCGCCCCGTTGCAGCAATCGCCTTAAAAGCGGGGATTAAATTAACCCCGAAAGGCTCGATTGTCACCAACGAATATATGCAGACCAATGTAGAAAACATATACGCATGCGGCGATAATGTGGCAGTAACGGATTTCATCAGCCAAGATAAAGGGATGATAGCCTTGGCAGGTCCTGCAAATCGTCAGGGAAGATGTATCGCCGACCATATCTGCGGCACGCCATATCCATATAAATCCACCCAAGGTACGGGAATTGTGAAAGTGTTTGGCTTAACCGGCGCGTTCACCGGTAATAATGAAAAACAACTGCAAGCCAAAGGCATCAATTATGAAAAAATGCTGATAACCGGTTCATCACACGCCGGCTATTATCCAAATGCCGAAACTTTGACCTTAAAAGTGCTGTATGATAAAGAAAGCGGTAAGATATTAGGTGCGCAAGCGGTAGGAAAAGAAGGCGTGGATAAACGCATTGATGTGATTGCAACAATCATGCGTTTAGGCGGTACAACGGCGGATATGCGCGATGCGGAACTTTGCTATGCGCCCCCCTATTCCGGTGCGAAAGATCCGATAAATATGATAGGCATGGCAATAGAAAATATCCGACAAGGTTTGGTAAAGCCATATTTCGGCACCGATTTTACCGGCATGACGATAATTGACGTTCGTCCGCCGGAAGTCTACAACGCCGCCCATATAGAAAATGCGATAAACATACCTGCAGGAAAAATCAGAGAAAGATTAAACGACATCCCGAAAGATAAGCCGTTAATGATACATTGTTTCAAAGGCTACACCAGTTATGTCGTCTGCCGTATATTGGCCCAACACGGCTTTAAGGAAATATACAGCTATGCGGGAGGCTGGTCGCAATATGTAATTGAGAGTAAAAACAAAAAATAAATAAGAGCCAAAAGATACCCACACATAAAACACATGGTATTCAGAATATAAAAAAACGGTGGTTATAAAAACCACCGTTTTTAATTAAAAGTTTTTCAAGCACACAGACTACTTTTTCAATTCTTCAATATATTGAATAATCTCTTGTGCTGTCGGCAAGTTATCCCCCATATAGCCGTAATGAGAATAACTTTGCGGTTCATTGTAGAGCACCCAATACACGGTATTAGAAATCCGTCCGCCGAATTTTCTGGCCACCATCACGCCAATCCAATAATCGACATACCCTACAAACACCATTTTATGAGCACCCTGCTGATGTTCTAAAATGACCTGATGTCCACGCAACTTTTTACCAAATTCATCACGAGCGATAGAAAGCCAACCCATAACAGCTTCATCAACCTTATCACTTTCCACACACACATGCGTTACCTGAGGAGATTGATAAGCAACTTTAACACCATAAGCAGCATAGTGCTCTGTAAAGAAATTCGCCAAGTCATTCAAGACTTGTTCAGAAACAGTTTTTTTATCCATAACCCAATATTTAAGCGTGAAATACAATTACAAAAAGCAGTTACAAAGAGTAAAAAACGGTGGTAAGAAAAGCCACCGTTTTTTTTCAAATTCACTCCCCTTAAAAAGCAACATCATCATCAAATGTTTTCTTTTGCGAGCATTGTTTTTCAAGAGCATCATACTTTTGTTTCTCTTCAAGCCATTCTTGAGGAATTTGGGTATCATAACGAACAACAATACTCCTCGCCCCCAAGACAGTCGGCAAAAACGTATAGACATCACAATCAAACTGCGGCGGTTGTTTCATCACAATTACCGCTTCAATAACAGTCGCCACGTTCTTTTTCGCCATAGTTTCATTTTCTTTCGGATAGATTAAGAAATAAGCCATATCACCCTCGGTAAAAGAAACACTGGCGATATTACCGTAACCATCCCACAAATGTTTTCTGGCAATAGCCAAAGTATCGGCATAGTGAGGCAAATCATACAAGTTCGTTCTCTCTTCGGAAGTAAAACCGCCACATCGCGATAAAGCCTTTTCCACCAGGTTAGAAATCTCCGTAGCAGAAAGATTTAAGTGCAGCAGAATATCCATCCAAGAAGAATTTTGATCAAAATCATCAAGATTTTCGGTAAAAACCTTTTTCCAAGCCTTTACTCTTTGCGCAATTTTCTCTTTCATAGAAGCCATAATTAAAAGTTATCAAACTTTTGTTCGACAAAACTGATGATTTCACTGGCTCTGGGCAGACGCTCACCTTTATAACCATAATGAGAACGAGAATAAGGATGATTATAAACGAGCCACAGATTACTACCTCCGGTAGCACCGCCAAAACGTCTGGTCAACCAGATAGTCAAAATATGATCCCCGTTAAAAACAATAACACACTTTTTCTCATCATTCCCATCATTTTCTGAAGTTTTGTCATCAATCCACAAGATATTATAATCTTTAAGGATATCACCGAATTTATCTTTTGCATTCAGCAACACATCAAACGGCAATTTATGATTACCGCCTTTAATGCACATAATAGCGCGAGATTTATAAAAAACTTCAGCACCGGTAATGCTGGTCAAAACATCCCCCAGTTCTTGTAAAATCTGGTCAGGAATAAATGCTTTTTTCATAACGAAATATATTTAAATAGTTAGACATAAAAATTGATTTATGTCGGACATTATATAAGCTCTGCAAAAAAAGTAAAGCTAAATTTACAAAAAAAGTACTAAATCGTCACAAACCGCCGTTCCAAAGAGATAAAAGCCGCCATCTGCGCAATAGGCTCACGGCAATAAGGCTTAGAATCAAAGACCTGCACTTGACAATCATGTGATACCGCCTCAAATGTTTTCCCGTCTTTTTTAAGTTCATAGCGTTTAACACCACCCTGACAAGAAGCACAATCATGAGAGCGAATACAAACAGCGGAAGTAAAGAGCGGTGGAAATGCTTTAACCACCTGCACCAAAGGCAACGCAGCGGATAAAGCCAATTGCTTCATATTTTCCGGCGAACTTTCCAAAGCGGGCACCGCCCAAGCCACACCCAAGTCATCTAAGAGCTTTGATGCATATCGGTTCATAACATAAATAAAACTCCCCGCAGCAATTTGCACATCTTTATAAGGTTTAAGGAGTTCAAAAGCATAGTAATTTTCCGCGACAAAACGTCGTGCGCCGCGAGCATACAAGTTGCGCACGATTTCGGCTAAAAGAGAAGTTTTGCGACAAATCTGCGGTAAGACAAACCACGAATGAGCAATTTGACTATCCGAAAAATCATCGGACTTTGCACTTAAAGATAAAAAGGACAAGTGAGGCGTTTCGATTTTTCCGCCTATATTTTCAGCCCAAGATTTAATTTTTGGCAAATCATACTCCGAAATCTGCGCCGATAATTGTTTGAGGTTCAGTTGAGCCTTTTGCAAAATTTGTCGTCTGAGAATATTGAGCATAGACATCGGCACAAAACGTTTTTGAGGATTGCGAATAGTCAAATTAACAAGAAACGGCGTACCACCGGTTTTCTCAAAAGCAGTTTTAATGGCCGATAAGGCTTTAGCGGCGTCTTTTGCCTCCTCAAACTGTCCGTCAAGAGAAACAGCAACATCGGCAAAATCATCACACATCGCCCATATTTGCGTTTCAGACACTTCAACGGTAACCGCTAAAGTCATCAAATTACGATAAGCTCCGGCTTTAGGTTTATCATAAGAGTAGCGTCCTTTGACCACGGAAGAAGATGCGAGATAAATCGGAGCACCGATTTGCAATCTCGGTCGATCAAGAGGCAATTCGACCTCAACAACCACCCCCGGCTCTGCCTGAAACTGAGTTTTACCTTGCACAAAGAGAGCTTTCACCCCAAAACCGAATGGTTTTTCATCACCGCACACATCAATTTGCAAACCGTCATAACGAGCAAGCTGATGAGAGGTTTTGAAAGTCAGACGATTTTTAGCGACTTTTTCGACTTTACCGATAAGCAAGCCACGATGCCCGACAAAATTGCGGTCAACAATCGCCTTATCCTTTCCGTCAAAATGAAAATGGCACCACGGGCGGGAGAAAATCTGCTTAATATCTTCCGGCTCAGAAGGATTTTTCTTTTTGCCATCCAAAATATGGCGATAATAATTCGTAACCGCCGCCACATAAAGCGGAGATTTTTTACGCCCTTCAATTTTAAGAGACAAAGCCGGAATTTGGCGCACTTTTTCTTCAAGAGCCAAATCTTTCATAGAAAAGAGGTGTGTACGCAAAGAAGAATGTTCCTTACCTATTTCGCCCACTTCAAATTCGGCACGACAAGGATAGACACATCGCCCACGATTAGCACTTTTACCATATTGAAGCGCTGAGAACAAGCATTGACCGCTATAAGAGTAACAAAGCGCGCCATGCACAAACACTTCCAAATCGACCTCCGGCACGGCATTAGCGATTTTTTGAATTTCCTCCAAAGACAATTCTCTCGCCAATACCACCCGTTTAAACCCGAGAGAATGTAAGAATCTAGCCCCTTCGGCATTATGCACGGCCATTTGCGTACTGGCATGGAGTTCGACATTAGGAAGCAACTTTTTCGCCAGATAAAACACCCCTAAATCTTGAATAATCAAGGCATCAACTTTTGCTTTATCCAAGGCATAAAAAATTTGCGGCAATTGATTAACTTCATCTTCGCTCAAAATCGTATTAAGAGCGACAAAAACTTTGCGTTGCAAAGAATGCGCATAAGCGGTAAACGCATCCAATTCATCAAACGTAAAGTTTTCTGCACCGGCGCGCGCAGAAAATTGCGTCAAGCCCAGATAAACCGCATCAGCGCCATAATGAAGTGCCGCATAACCGGCTTCAATATTACCGGCAGGAGCCAAAAGTTCATGTATCATCAAAACAAGCCTCAAAGAAAAACAGCAGCAATAAGCCACAAAAAAACTATGCCTAAGATACGCATGACAACTATTTTTGTCAACAAAAAATCCCCCTTGTCGAAAAATAGAAAAAAACTTAGCAACAACAGAGAAATCTGCGGCATGTAATCCACCACACTACCACTTCCCCTTGCCAAGTCAATGACAATAAATCGCCCACAAAAGAGTAATTTGCGATTTTCAATCATATTGCACCGCCACTTCCCCTTGCTAAGACAATGACAATAAATCACCCACAAAAGAGTAATTTGCGATTTTCAATCATATTGCACCGCCACTCCCCTCCCCTTGCCAAGTCAATGACAATAAATCGCCCACAAAAGAGTAATTTGCGATTTTGACCAAACTCTGCCCCACGCCCCTATGCCCCGCCGCTGTCCAAAGTAGACGTGTGCAAACACACCTGCCGAGAAATAAAAAAGACAGCCCCTAAAACACGGAGCTGCCTAAAAAATAAACGCCATCCTCAAAGGACTAAAAAGCATTTTTGAGATTTTTCAAACTATCTTTAGCATTTTCAATAGCTTTTTTCTGTTCTGCTTGTTGAGCCTCGCGCTCAGCCTTAGCTTTTTCGGAGGCCTCTTTTTTCGCATCTATTTTGGCTTGAATTTCAGCTTTTTTCGCATCTATTTTAGCCTGCGCCTCAGCTTTTTTAGCCTCAATACTCGCCTTTAAATTTTCCTTAGCCTGAACAGCTTCCGCCTCACGTTCGGCTTTTGCCAGAGCTGCGGCTTCTTCTTGAGCCTCACGTTCAGCTTTTTTCTCTTCAATAGCCTCAGCGGTATTATTAATACCGTCAGCCATTTTATTAGCAGCTTCGGTCAAATCAAAAGCCTGTGCATTAAAAGCAAACAGCGCCAAAGCCAAGACAACATAAAATTTTTTCATCATAACCTCCCCAAAAATTCAACTGTATAAATTTTAAATCTGCAAAACAAGAAGGCAAGATAAAAGCAAAGTTTTCCCCAACCGTGTCATAAAGAAGCGAATGGATAAAAAGTAAGTTGAGCAAATACAAAAAATCCGCATGTTTTTAAGCTACCCTGAAAAAAAACAGCATCATCGTCCAACCAGCAGAACATATTACAAAAAAGTTTAAACGTTCGTCTGCCAACCTTTAACGCTTGTATCTTCGCTACCCTGGTGAACAACGATTTGCGGATAAGCGATATTGATACCCTCTTCGCGAAAACGTCTCAAGATTTCATAACGCACATCACTGCTTGCCTGCCAACCGCTCCAAATATCGGAAACATACAACCTTAATTCAAAATCAAGCGAAGATGCACCAAAATCCTTAAACAAAACATAAGGCGCCGGCACTTTCATAACTTTCTTACAACTTCTTGCACATTCCAGCAAAAGTTTCGTAACCATTTCGGCATCAGAATCGTAAGAAACCCCCACGGTAATTTTCTGTCTCTGCCAGTTATTACCATGTGTAAGATTCGTCAGCGAAGAAGAAATAAGAGTTGCGTTCGGGATAATAACACTGGATTTATTAAAAGTTTCAACCTCGGTCGAGCGAATATTAATTTGTTTAATTTTTCCCTCTTCACCACCGATAATCACCCAGTCACCAACCTTAAATGGCCGTTCAAACAAAAGGATAATACCGCTGACCAAGTTTTTAATCACATCTTGTAAACCAAAACCGATACCAACGGAAAGCGCACCGGCGATAACCGCAAGGTTAGAAAGATCAACCCCCATCGCCACAATCGCCAAGATAGCGGAAATAATAAATCCCGTAAAGCTAAGACCGGAGATAAGCGAATGTTTAATACCCTCATCCATGTTAATCCGATTAAGCAGATTGTTAGAAAGACGATTTTTAAAAATTCTGACCACAGTCAACGAGATTAAGAAGACGAACAGCCCTGTAATAATCGAAATAAGCGAAATATTGATACCGCCGACCTGAAAACCGAAAACCAGTTTTTTAACTCCTTGCAACATAAACGAACCGGACATTCCCCACAAACGCAATAAGGAATAAGCCAAAAACATCAGCAACAACGGCGTCACCAAAAGTGTCATCAAGAAATCGGCCTTAGAGAGTAATTTTTTACGCATTCTGAAGGTTTTAATCCAAAAGACTATACTTCTGCGCAAGAGGTCGGAAATAAAGCGGCGCACAATTACAAACGCCCCGATAAGCAAAACGGAAACAATAAATCGATTAAAGATAAAAGTAGCCAACCCCGGATAACCAAACAAAGAAATACCAAACGTCAACGCCGCAAACAAAGATGTAAAGACAATAATCTTTGAAGACATACTCATATTATCGAGTTCATCATCCGCCAACAAAGCCGCCGCGCTTCCGGCCGTCGGTGCCGAAGTTTGGATTTTATCAACCGTAGATTTCGCATTTTCAAAAGACTGCGAATTAATAATAATGGTTTCGGTTTTACCGTCAGTTTTGATGATTGCGGCATTATCAATCGGTTTAACTTGTTTACTCTCCGCATCCGTCGCATCTGGTTCGTTCTCAGTTTTTTCGATACTTTCCGCTGTAAGATTTTCGGGTTCTTTACGTTTAATTTCGCCAAAAATACGCGAAGTCAACAGCACAATAACAAAGGCTTTAATAGCATCGCTCGTCACTTCCAAGAGTAATGTCAAGGCTTCACTGGCTTCAAAATAATGAGCGATTTGCAAAATACAAGCAATTGCGCCCAAAAGAATAATGGAGAGCGTCGTTGCGGAAAAGACGCGTTCAGCCCTTTCGTCAGAAATATTGAACAAGCGCCAACGCCCGTTCCACGGAGCCAACGTTACACGAGCCAACGCGCGGATAAGGATAATATAGAGAGCGTAATAAAGCACATTAGCCAAAACAACACCGAATTTACTATGTGTCAAACTATCGTTTGTTAATTGCCATAACAAACACCCACCGATTAAGAGCGAAGGAATAACGCCGTAAGCGATAGCGGTAATAACCGCCACAACGATTTTCTGCCCATAACGCGGATAATCTTCCGTATGTCCGTAGCCCCATTTTTTGATAATATACTGTCTCAAGAATAATCCGAAAAACAGCGCCAATCCCAAAATCAGCAAGACATACCACCCACCGTGAACAACATTAATTTTTTCCTCTTGAGAAAGTCCCTGATACCAAGTCACGGGCGAAGTTGCGATTTCCCAAAAAAAGACGGCTGCATCGGCAATAGCGGTAAAGAAATTCTGCGGAGAAACCAAAACATTTTGTTCCGCGACCAAATTACCGATAAGAATACGGCTTCTCGCCTCCGAAATAATAGCCCCCAAGCGAGCGATTTCGGCTTTAAGCAAATTAGCTTCAATAATACGACTTTTATAGCTGCTCATAGCGGCGGTATATTTCGCTCTCATTTCGGCAATAGCCGGATCTTCGCTTTCGCCTTCAGCAGGTTCCGGTCCGAGAGCATCAAGTGCGTCTTGAACATATTTAGAATTTTTTTCAATTCCCTTTGCTGCAAGCTCAATAACGATTTCCTGCTGCGTTAAGAACGATGAATCATCATCCAAACTCTGACGAGTAAATTGTTTTTTCTTAATTTGCTCTTCAATTTGCACCAATTGAGCGGAAACGGTTTTATAGTCGAAAGTCGGTGAATCGGAATAGATATCGTCTGCGACTGTTTTTTGCGATTCGGTTTGAGCTGCGGAAGAATTCGCCTGTACGGAAGCCGTAGCCGCATAAGCGATATCGACACATACGCCCGAGAGAGCAACAATAAAAAGCCCCACAGCCAAACATCTAAACTTACTCAGCATAACACCATCCCCAACCAGTCAAATACATTTTCATCATATAAGCGACGCCGCCGCAACTCACAATACTAAGCCTTAGCGAGCAGCGCCGTCATAACGGAGAAAGCAAGTTTTGCCCCGCCGGCGCGAAGGTTATCGGCAACGGTCCAGAAGCTGACGCCGTTTTCAACCGAAACATCTTGTCGCACGCGAGAAACATAAACACTGTCTTCTCCCTGCACATCATCAACACTAACATAACCGGCGTCGACGGTTTTATCGAATACGACAACATTTTTCTGTTTCGTCATCGAGTCGCGAATATCATTGGCATCGACATCATTTTGAAATTCGACGTTTACAAAAGCGGCATCACCGATAAAAGTAGGCACAAACGCGCAGTTCGCATGAACTTTAATATCTCCGCCCAACAATTTTTTGATTTCGGCGTTGATAGCCCACTCCAAAGACGTTTCCTCGCCGATAAATTCGCCGACTTGCGGTAATACGTTAAAAGCGATTTGTTTTTTAAAGATTTGTTCATCATCAACCAACGTTTCGTTCAAAAAGATTTTGCGAGATTGCGTAAAGAGTTCATCCATAGCCTCATGCCCGTGATAAGACGTAGAGTTAAAAGTTGTGATAACCAAGCGTTTGATTGGATTATTTTTAATCACCCCGGCAAGCGGCAACAAGATTTGATAAACCGCCGAAGAGGGCACGGCAACAATTTGGGATTTATCATTTTTTAACACATCATCGCCATTAATTTCAGGCAAGACGAGAGGAACGGAGCTATCGGCGAAAGTAGCTCCGGAAAGGTCAATTATCCGACAACCTGCGGCAACAGCTTTTTTGATATAACGTTTTCCTTGTTCTTTGGTGGTAGCAAACACAACAACATCGGCTTTTTTGAAATCAAAATTATCCAAAGAGAAGACATCCAATTCATCATCTTCGCCGTAAGAAGCGAGCGTTCCGAGAGGAGATTTAGCCTCCAAAGCAAACACATCATCAACCGGAATAGAGCTTTCCGCCAAAAGACTCAAGAATTCCCGTCCGGTACTACCTTTGACACCGGCAACCGCGATTTTAGGCATAATTAAAATCCTTTCACCAAAAAACGACACAAAAATCTGGGATTGATGATAGTCGCTCGTCCAAATTTTTCAAGTATTTTATTTAACTTTTCAAAAATTTTTACGGCTAAAGAGTCAACGCCCGAAACCACAAAGCGCGTCGTTCGTCAAGCGGAACGGATGCATTGGCAGGACTGGTAGAAGGAAGAATTTGATATATTTTTTGCCCCAACAATTCAGGATAAGCGCGCGCAAAGAGTTTATAAGCCATCTGCCCGTTAAACAACAGCGTTTTGATTTGCGGATAGAAAGAAAAGAGAGCACCAAAATCATTCGGCACCACATTTTTGATATGCGTATCAAGGCTGCCCTCGCGGACACAACTGTACGCCGCATCCCAAAGTCCGATATGATGTTGCAAGACAAATCTTTTTTTGGCTTCGTATGACGGTGGATTATCAAGATTAAAACTTTCGCCGAACGCCTCAAAGCAAAACCGCCAAAACAAATTACGAGGATGAGCGTAATATTGTTGAGCGTTAAGGGACGCCACCCCCGGCATAGACCCGATAACCAGAGTTTTCGTCTTTTTATCGGCAATAAAATCAAAACTTTGAATCATCTCCCATCCTTAGTAAAAACTTTCCCGAAAAGGCCTCCTAAAGAAGTATTTTTTTGGGATTTAGAAACATCATCAAGCTCATCTTTAAAGCTAATCCGCCCTTTCCATTTCTTCGGCAACACCAATTTGCTTTCTTGCATCTGCGCCCGATTTTTAAAAATAATTTGTTTAACGTTCGACAAATCACAATCATTCAAAACCACCTCTGAACATTGAGAAAAATCGAGTTTTTTAGGCAAATTGACAACACCAGACATATGCACATCCGCCCCTTCGGCAAAACGCATGTCAGAAACGTCTTTGCAACTAAGCACCTGCATATCCACTTTATGAAACAGTGACAAATCCACCTCGCCCTCCAAATCTTCATAAGAGTAAAACGTCAACGCATTGTGAGGATATTTCCAGCGTTCAAATTGCGCCTTATCGTAGTTGCTGACCAAAATTTCTTTACAAGCACCAAATTCGACATCAGTCCCTAAGTTCCACGTTGAATCCAAACAAATTTTAGCTTGTTCGTTAGCGGTAATTTTACGCACGCCTTGCATATTGCACCAAGACAAATCGACAATTTGAGCATTTGGAAATTCTAATATTTCCGGTAATTTCCCATCACCATGAAAATACACATTCATTGCCGTAGCCACCAGTTTGTCATAAGACGAAAAATCCTTATCACTCAATTGTGTTTCACGCGTCATCAACCCGCGTGCAAGTTTTGAGGAAGAAAGCAAAAAGTCCCCTTCTTTAATTTTCCGAGCAACATCTAATTCTCTTTCAAAACCATTTGCAATCGCCAACTCTTTACCCAAATCCAAAATCGCCTGCGGTTGCTCACGTTGCGTAAAAGTTGCCAAAATGATTTCTTTAAATTTTGCCTGCTCCGCTTGAGGCAAATGCTTAATACACTCGAGCATATGTTTAATATTAACGGGATTATTGGTAGATTTAAGGATTTGCATACAGACTTGAGGTGTAATGTGTTCTTTGGGAAGACGTGATTTTTTATCGGGCGTCACCCGCCCCTTTTGATAAGGTGTAAGAATATTTTCCACAGCGATAACGGATTTAAAATTTTCAATATCAACAAACATTTAAGCGCCTCATACAATCTAAGATACGAAGATACTAGCACAAAAAAGCAACAAGCGCAACAAGAAAAAAGCAACGATATTGAAAGTCAAGCATAAAAATCGCGCAAGCGAGCATTTAATATCGTAATCATTTTATGAACGACAGCAATAACGGCAAGCTTTCCCGGTTTGCCGTTATTTTTCAGCCTAAAATAAAAATCTCGTA
>CASFTO010000018.1 GCA_949297665.1 uncultured Alphaproteobacteria bacterium
CCGCGTTTGAATTCCACTCCGGCAGGACAGATTGATTCGCTGATCCCCGGGGCGAAACAACGTAGTCAATGAGCTCGGGCTCGTATTATGAAGAGGAAATGTCGTCGGGCGGTCATCGTCGTCTGACGGCATTCATTTTGTGGCCATTTCCCCTTTCGAAAAAATCTCCCCTCGATCCACCATCACCATGGAGCTGGCTGGGCGCTTATTAATTTATGTGAATAAAGAATAACGACCTTTGAATAGAGAATAAAAACGGCAGGATTTCTTCTGCCTCTCTAAGCAGATACTGTTATTCGATTTCAAACATCTTTTTCTGTATATTTTTGCCATAAACCGTCGATGAGCCTTTTTGCCTATTAATTTCCCTAATTTCCAAAGGAGATGCTCCTAATGACCTTCGAATAAATTTCAAAAATGTCTGGGAATTAGCAAATCCGCATCTCTCCGCAATTTCTGATATGGGTAAATCTGTCCCTGTCAGCAAGGATTGCGCAAGGGCAAGTCGGCGGTTTAAGATATATCGTCCAGGCGGAACTCCAACTGATTCATTGAAAATTTTTGTAAGTTTCATTCTGGAAATTTTTAATGTATTGCAGATTGAATTAATATCTAAAAAAGGATCGCTAATTTGAGAATTAATCAAGTGTTGAGCATGCTTAAAGTATTTTCCTGTATAGTTGCTACTTGAATCAGTTCCCCCCGCACAAGCGAGAACATATAAGATTAAAGATAATAATTTCCGCATGGCAAATGGTGAATTCTCAATAATTAATTTTTCAATTTCAGCAAAGGTTTCTGCGGGGTAAGGTATGACGGCTTTTTGATGTCTTGCATAACGGTAGGAAAGCATTATACTTTCAGCGAAAGGTCCGTCAAAAGCAAGCCAACGCACTTCCCATTCTGGAGAGAGGGCTTTACGTTTATGTCTTTCAAAAGGCAGACAAAAAAATATATCGTTTGAATGTATTTCGTATTTCGTACCATAAAATTCAATTTCTCCAATGCCTTTTACACACCATAAAAGTTCTACAAAAGAACGGTTAATTTCTTCATTATATTGGGTATAACTTGGTGTTGCAGTATGTATTCCTGTACAATAAGCATAGAAGGGTAATGGAAGTAGCGGAAGATTACCGAAATCAGGCCTTAAATAATTAATTGAATTGATATTTCCCATTTACAAAATTCCTTATATTAATATATAATTTATATTGTTTTTCTTTAATATACCACACACACACAAGATAAATCAAGGTTAATATTGCAAAAATACAATAAATACAAAATTACTGTTTATTTTACAGAAAAACTATTGTTGTTTTTTATTGTTTATGCTACAATACGTACAGACAACAAATTTTATTATTTTTATTGTTCAGAAGCAAAGGAGATGGTTAAAATGAAAAAAATGAAATTTAATTTGACTGAAATGATTTCATTAATGGCGATCGCTTGTGTCTTACTTACATTAGCAATCCCGTTTTTCAGTCAGGCACAAGAAGAGGCAATGAAAACCAATTGTACTGCTAATTTGCAGAAGTCAATGCAATGTGTTAATGCTTATGCAGAAAGTCATGATCAAAAAGTTCTTTTGGCAACTGCCAAACAACATTGCTGGGTTCGTAATGTCTATAGTGATGTCGGCAATGTCGAAGCGATAAAAAATGGGTTCACTTGTCCTGATTTTAATCCATCAGATTGGAACAGCAGAACTTATGGGTTCTTTTTCGCAGGTAATGATTTGCCGTATGTAAAAAAACATGGTTCCCCAAGCATAATAGAAAATAATAACAAAATTGTAGATATGAATAAAATTATTGAACCGGAAACATTTTTGCTTTTTGCCGATAGCTACAAAATAAAAGATGGTGGACAAAGCGGTGATGCTTTTCACCCTAATAGTGCTGGAAATAAGATTCATCTACGTCATAATGGTAAGGCTAATATGGCTTTTTATGACGGACATGCCGAAGCAAAAAGCTTTGAGGAATTCAACGCGATTCCAAGTGCGATTTTGACTTGGGGCATTTTGCAGAAAAAAACTTTTTTGAATGAAGATTTTTCGGAACTTCAATAATATAAATAAACTCAAAATTAACAAAAAAAGGTAGTGTCAAAAGTAATATGAAAAAATGAAAGTTTTTGGTTTGCGGCGGGTGATACATCCGAACCCGTCCGCGTTCAAGCGAAAATCCGGCATAACCGGTCGCGTTTTACGCTCCCTTTTATTCCGTTTTTCGTTTGACA
>CASFTO010000019.1 GCA_949297665.1 uncultured Alphaproteobacteria bacterium
GATAGCGGTTTTAGCATTATCGGCATCATTAGCCGCTCCTTTAATAGTGATTTGATTACCGAAGCTCAAGATTTCGACATTAAGCATCCGCTCAATAAGGCGAATATTTTCATCATTAACGCCGACAACAACCTTAAGCAATTGATTATTAAAAAGTTCGAAATTAAGTTCAGCCATCTTAAAGTACCTCCCCGCTTAATGAGTTAGTTGAAGCATCCGTAACCCGAACGTCAACAATTTTGTTAAGTAACGAACTATCTGCCTGTGCATGCAAATTTTGCATATAAGGTGTACGTCCGACCAATTGTCCCTTATGTCTGCCTTTATTTTCAAACAAGACCGACATAACTTTACCGACACTGTCTTTATTAAACTTTGCCTGATAAGAAAACAACAAATCTTGTAGAATTTGTAATCTTTCCTTTTTAACTTTTTCTTCAATTTGCCCATCCATAACCGCAGCGGGAGTTCCCGGACGACGACTGTATTTGAAAGAAAAAGCCTGAATATATTTCACCCGATTAACCACATCCAAAGTCTGTTGAAAATCCTCGTCAGTTTCTCCCGGAAAGCCGACAATAAAGTCCGAAGACATACCGATATTTGGATTCGCATCTTTTAATTTATCAACGACACGTAAATAATCATCACGAGTATGCCGTCTGTTCATTTTTTTCAGGATAGCATCCGAACCGGATTGTATCGGCAAATGCAAATACGGCATAAGTTTAGATATTTCTTTATGGCAACGGATTAAATCATCATCCACATCAGCAGGATAAGACGTTGTATAGCGAATACGTTGCAATCCATCAATTTCTGCAATTTTATTCAAGAGATACGCGAGATTACGTTCGCACCCCGAAGCATCTTCCCCGTGATATGAATTAACATTTTGCCCTAAAAGATTGAGTTCAAGACTACCTGTTTGCACCAAACGTCTAGCCTCACGTAAAACATCTTCGACCGGTCGAGAAACTTCCACCCCGCGCGTATAAGGCACAACGCAATAGGTACAAAAATTATTACATCCCTCCTGAATAGCCAAATAGGAACAACCGCTTTCGGATTTATTTTCGGGCAAGAAATCAAATTTAGAGACTGCCGAAAAATCCGTATCCAACAGTTGTTTTTGCCTTTCATTAAAGATTTCCTCAACAACTTCCTTCAAACGAAAATATCTCAAAGGTCCCAATGCAAAATCGACATAAGGAGCTCTTTTTAAGATTTCTTTATCCTCAGCCTGAACCACACATCCCGTCACCCCGATAATAGTATCTTTACCGTCCGCTTCTCTTTCTTGTTTAATAAGATACGCTCTGCCCAAATCAGAAAAGACTTTTTCCGCAGCCTTTTCTCGAATATGACAAGTATTAAAGATAACAACATCTGCGTCGCGTTGACTTTGCGTTTTTTTCAAACCCATTTCTTCCAGCATGACCGCCATCCGATTAGAATCATAGACGTTCATCTGACATCCGAAAGTTTTAATAAAATATTTTTTAGCCATATTTTTAACACATAATCCTAAAGCCAATTATTATTGGCAACCAGTATACCAACAAACTTTAATTTTTTCAAACAAAATTTACACGACGTCACGATTTTGCCGATAAATATTTTTTCTATTGCAAGATAAGAGAATTTCTGGCAAAATAGTCATAAAGGAGCAGGAAAATGTCTGGATACGAAAGAAAGAATCACTATCTCCAACAAGCAACTCAAGAAGAAAAAGAAGTTTTCTTATCAACTCTTTGCACTCTTGCTCAAATTGACGATAAGATAAAAGCGGAAGAAATGCGTTTCATTGAAATTCTATCTCAAAAATTGGAATTAGCACTTAAGCCGCAATTTTTCAGTTACTCTACTCTCAATTGTCTCCATAAATTAGCCTGTATAAAAAGCTACCGTTTAAAGCTGGAAATCATCAAAAACATGCTGATTATGGCATATACAAACAACAACTTTTCCGATTCGGAAAGCGCTTTTATATGCGCTGTCAGCGAAGCTCTGCAAATAGAAGCGCAAAAGATAAGCGAAATAAGTTCATGGATTATAGACCATATTATATGGTTGGAACAAGAACAATTAATTTTTGAAGAAACAGCCCCCAAAGGAGAATAAAGATGCCTGCCGAATATTCAAACCAGACACAAACCACATCCACAACAGATACCAACTACTATCTTGTCATTCAAAAATACCTCAAAAAACAATATCCAAGTATTGAAAAACAAGAAGCCAACGCCTTATGTCGAGAAATTGTATTTGCGCCTGAAGACTACACAACAAAAGTAAATACGACCGCCAAACCGATAAAAGCCTTACGCGAAAACCTAGCTGATTTCATAGAACGCGACAAATCCAATAGTGAATTCATTCCCTATTCACTAGATGCAGAAATTGCCGATTTAATAGAAAAGAACAACTGTGAAACATCTTCAATGAACGAATATTACCGCTGGATATCTGCAACCGCCGACATATTGCGTCACATGAACGACGGACAAATAACCCACGAAGACGTCGGAGAACGAAATGAATTCATCAATATGAGTTACGATCGAGAAGCTGAAATTTTACTTTGTTTATCTTTGTATGAAGGAGCGGGAAAAGCAGCCAATAAAACCAAAATGGACATATTAAAATTCAAACTAGCACGTCTAAGAGAAATGCGGAGTATTATAAAGAACACCTCCAAGATGGTAAACAGTAAATCGTTTGAAGACCGAAACAAAATACAAGAATATTATGACTATTGTGCAAATTTACTTTCACAAAAAGAAAATTATATTTCAGATTTTAACTTGATATTAAATTTAAATATTAATCATAATAACGACGAGGATTTGGAAGAAGACTATTCATACATAAATTATTTGCGTCAGGTAGTACTGGAAATGATGCGAAAATTAGAAGAAGCGTCGGAAGAAAATCAACGCCTGCAACAAGTAGAAAACATAAAAACAAACGCAGCAACTGGACCAAACCAAGAAATAGAACAATTTTTAGGCAACGTCCAAGAGCAAGAAGGAAGATAAATTATATTAAGGAGATAGACATATGGAAATTATGCTGGAAACCATACTATGGTGCATAGAAGGCGTATTGGAATTATATTTCATATTAGCAGTAGTCAACGTAACGTTATACTGGTGCATGCACTTTAACATCATCGGTCAAGGAGGACCTACATTTAAAAAATTCTTAGCATTTTTACACCAAATAACCGAACCGGTTTATGCCAAATTGCGTGAAAAGATTAAACCCGTATCTGGATTCGACATATCCCCATACGTTTTGCTATTAGCATTATTGTTCGTATTACACATATTGGAAAAAACTCGTCTGGTACTGACACCGGCTAATAGTTAACAAAAAAATGTATTACGAAAAAACATCTTCAGGATATCAAATAAGAGTTCGGGTAACACCGAACTCTTCTAAAAATGCGATAACAGGAATTTTCACGGACAGCACCGAAAAAGAATATTTAAAAATAAATCTTCGCGCCGTCCCCGAAAAAGGCAAAGCGAACCAAGAATTAATCGCCTTTCTGAGCAAATTATTGCATCTAAACAAAAGTAGTTTTACAATAATAAGCGGAGAAACTGAACGTTATAAAAAATTACAAATCGACACGGATTCGCCCCCTGCATTGGAAGCAATACTTTCAACTTTAGGACACAACGCATGACTGCACAAATAATCGACGGCAAACAACTCGCCCAACAAATCAGAAATGAATTAAAACAAAAAATAGCGGTTACCCAAGCAACCCCGGAGTTAGCGGTAATTATTGTAGGCAATGACGCAGCCAGTGAAATTTATGTCCGCTCCAAAGAAAAAGCCTGCCAAGAAGTAAGAATAAAAGTTGAAACCTTTCGCCTAACCTCAGATATTTCTGCCGAAGAATTAAAAGAGTTAATTGAATTATTAAATAACAGCGTCAACGTAAACGGAATTTTAGTTCAACTTCCGTTGCCCCGACATCTCAATCCTCAAGAAATTTTACCCCACATAAAACCGGAAAAGGATGTTGACGGATTTCACCCACTCAATACAGGTTTGATTATTCAAAAACAACCATCCGCATTTATCCCATGCACACCCAAAGGAATTTTACGTTTAATCCATACCGTCAAACAAGATTTAAGCGGATTAAACGCCGTTGTTATCGGGCGTTCACAAGTTGTAGGCTTGCCAGTATCTCACCTTTTATTAAATGAAAATTGCACAGTAACCATCGCCCATTCAAAAACAAAAAATCTATCTGAGATTTGCAAGAAAGCAGATATTTTGATTGCCTCCGTTGGAAAACCTGAATTCGTTACCGAAGACTTCATCAAACCCGACGCAATTATCATTGATGTCGGCATCAATCGCACCGAAAACGGCATAAAAGGCGATGTCAAATATACGGAAGCCAGCGAAAAAGCATCATATATTACCCCCGTTCCCGGAGGTGTCGGACCGATGACCATTGCCATGCTGTTGGAAAATACCTATGAAGCGTTTTTAAAACAGAATCACTCTTAAAAAGCCTCCTCTGTTGCATTATATTAAAACCGCCACATAACCGATAAATAAGGAGAAATATAATGCAGAATTTGGGGAACATATTCTTATACAACAACAACCGTCAAAACAAAGCAATCTATCATCAAGAATTAGAACCGATAGGATATTTCCTGTTTGACACGGACAATTTACACAAATTCACTTTTTACCACAAAGAAATCATCCCCCATGTAATGCTTTTTGATTTTGCGGCCTTTACCTCCTTAGAATATATAACCGCCATAGAAAGCAAACTAGAAAATACGTCGATACCGATTATAGTTGTAAGTGAAGCCCCGCAATCTTTAATTTATCATCCGAATATCAGTCACTATTTAAGCCACAAAGAAGCACGAAAATCTTTAAGAGAAATACTGGAAACATACTGCGTAGGAAACAAGAGGCACCACATTCTCTACATCAATTTAAAACCCTACGAACGTTCCGACTTCAGCAAATCAGTAACTGAAAGCGAATACACGATGTTTGAAGTACATACCATAAACGCCGCCCGACAATACATACAAAAGAACACCCCCACCATAATATGCGTTAATTTTCTACCCAATTTACATCAATCCCCCAAACTTTTTTCATTTCCTAAAACTTTTTATGTGGACAACACTCAAAATATTAAGGAAGTAAAACAATTTTTACATTAAGAATAAAAGCCGTAGTATAATTTCACAAAGAAAGAAAAGACATGGCTTTTAAAGATTTAACTCGTTCTATATATGACTATACATTGAACTTAGCCGCCAAACAAAATGCGTTAACTTGGCTATTTATCATCTCTTTTATTGAGAGTTCATTCTTTCCGATTCCACCGGATATCATGATTATACCGATGGTATTAGCCACCCCTAAAGATGCATACAAAATTGCCGGTGTTGCAACCATAGCCAGTGTATTGGGCGGTTATTTCGGCTACTTTATCGGCGTATATGGATTTGAGTTAATAGCGCGTCCTTTACTAGAATTTTATGGCTACATGGCACAATTTGCAAAATTTGAAAACTACTATCACGAATATGGCGCATGGATTGTTTTCGGTGCCGGTATCACACCTTTCCCATACAAAATCATCACCATTGCCAGTGGCGTTGTACAATTAGATTTAGTGGTATTTACGGTAGCATCAATCATTGCCAGAGGCATGAGATTTTATTTCATTGCATGGCTATTGAAACGTTTCGGCGATCCAATGAAAATATTTATTGAAAAGAACTTAAATTTACTGTCGGTTCTCTTTTTACTCTTATTAATTGGAGGATTCGCCGCCGTAAAATTCCTCTGATGTAAAAAAGAACAAAAACCTTAAATCCTGCCACAAATAAGCAGGATTTTTTTATATCCCCAAACCCTTCACTTGATTTCACAAAAAAAGAGGAGAAACTCCTCTTTTTCAACCACAATCAAAGCATTAACGTCCCGCTTTAATAGCCTCAATCAACTCATGAGTTGTCGGAACATGACCATTAGCATATAGCGGATCTTGTCCAAAACGATAAACCTGATGTCCCGCAAAAAGCAAATTATCATCAGTTTTACCGTTATGACTAATATCAAACAAAGTTTTATGAATACAATATGTACGCGGATCGCACAGTTTTCCGGTCGTACCGTTCGCACCGGACCAAGCAGAAAATTGACATTGAGATAAGCACCCCAAACATTTCGCTCTATCCTCTTTCATGGTAGTCCATTCTTGCGGTGTCAAAAAGACGACTGTAGAGTCCGGTGTTTCCTGAATAACCGTAAAGCCCGCTTTAATCTGATTATCAGCTTTAGCCAAATCAGCAGATTTAATGAATACCTCTTTAACATTGCTCAAAGACAATGGTGTATCAAATTCCTCATCAGCTTCAAGTTTATAAGCGATTTCACCTTCTTTGCGTTCAATCAAGCGAGATAAGAATTTATTTTTAATTGCTGAAGAATAGAACCCTGTCGGGCTAAAGCGTTGCAAAACAACATCACCCGGTTTTGTCTTAAGCATAGCTTGCTTCCAAGCATCGCTAATCGGACTCTCGGTAGTAATCATCGGTCTTGTACCAAATTGGAAAGCAACTTTACCAATTTCTGGATTATCCAAATAATCTTCCCAATCGCTAAGCGACCAAACTCCACCGGCAATCACAATCGGAGTTTCGCTTAAACCTAATTTATTAAGTGTAGCACGCAACTCTTTAATACGATTATACGGATTTTGAGGTTCTTCAGGATTCTCGGCATTAGAAAGACCGTTATGACCACCTGCAAGCCAAGGATCTTCATAAACAACACCACCCAAAAATTCGCTATAATTTACATAAGTGCGCTTCCATAAAATCTGAAAAGCTCTTGCAGAAGAAACAATAGGATAATAATAAACACCATGAGCCGATGCAATTTCCCCTAATTTATAAGGAAGCCCTGCACCACAAGTCACACCATGAATTAAACCTTTTGCCCCTTTTAAAACTTCAGTAATCACGGTCTCGGAATCAGCCAATTCCCATAATTCATTAACATGGATACGTCCGTTATTTCCGGCAATTTCGTGAGCAATTTGAGCCTGAGCAATACCGCCCTTAATAGCACCGGCAATTAAATCTTCATGACGTTCCTGACGTTTCAAGCGATGAGAACGTTCCAAAACAGGCTTACCGTTTTCATCATAGTAATCTGCGCTGACTAAAGAAATTGTACCAACGCAACCCTCTTTCGCAAAAGCACCGCTACTGCGACCATCTGTTCCGTTAATACCTTTACCACCTTCAATAATAGGGCAAACTTCTTTACCCGAGATAACAATATTCTTTAAATTTATCACAAATTTTTCCTTAAATTATCAAATAACCAATACTTAATTTATAACAACAATTTTTAAAATGAAAAGTAGGCACTTAAAAGGTTGTTAGTATCCTTATGGAAACCATAGACTTAGAAAGCCTTAAACAATTTAGCCCAATCAATATCGTTTCCGACCACCAATGCCGTAATCACACAACAATAAGTATATGTAATTAAAGCATTTACCGTCGTACCACCAATATGTCTGACCAAAAATTTACGTCCTTTTTTCACTAACCAATGCAACAAATTAAATCCAATAATGCATCCAACTAATTGCAAAGATATCCCCAACTCATCCAAAGTCGTTTTATACTCCAATGCAATTCGAGGCAACGATGTCATCAGTAAGCTATAAAGCATAACAATAAAATACGTCACACGCATCGCTCTTTTTTCGCTCTGCATACGTACCCATTTATCATGTTCCATACTTTCACGAGACAGTTTCTTTATCTCAAAACCACGAATTTTACGAGGTTCAGCCTTCTTTTCCTGAATAGTTTTGAGGTTAGCTTTTAAGCGATCTTCCGCCACACATAACCCACAACCTTTATTCGTAAAATACGCATGATTTGGATTCTTTTTACAATGCTTCAAATTTTTGAGCAAATAGTCTAATTCTACCTGCCATTCAACCGCCGTTGGTCTTTTCTGACCTTTCACAAAAGCACGGTCAAAAAGTTTCAATGTACTCTGTGGCAAAAATTCATGAATGCTATAAGGATGGGGCGCCTGATAAGTATCCCCCCACATTCCGTACGCATAATGATATTGCTCAATACGCTCCTGAATAGACAGCGCGCTATCAGCATTTTTCTTAACCACTCCGGAAAACGGATGAATACCATTGTTAAGCAGTTTAAAGATAATAACCGCCAAAGCAAACTTATCTTGTTCTTCTCCCATTTCATCACAAGACTGCGTCATACCTTCGGGATAGATATACTCTTCACTCACAAATTCTGCCGGAAAGCGAGCCTGTTCTCCCTGAATAGAAAAACCATCACAGTCAAACATGGCAACAGTCATTGTTTTTTTATAGATAGAAACGTTCGCCGGCTTTAAATCTATAATATAGTGCCCATATTTATGCAAAGACGCTACCATAAGAGCAACATTATAAGCCGCCATAACACGATATTCGTACTTATCGCTCAACCCCAATTTCGCACGTACGGCACCCTGCATCAAATGGTCTAAAGAAACCGCCGCTGACGTATCAATAAACGGCATCATATAACCGACACAATATCCCTCATCATCTTCCAAAACTGCTTCTGGCCATGCTATTTGCACATATTCAACACCACCGGCTGTCACGCTTGGAATATTAGGATTATTGATAACCATCGCTTCTAATTTTAAGCGATTTGTATTACTTTTCTGGCGTTCATGAAAGATTTTAGCAACTTTATCCGGCTGTCCGACAATTTCATAAATTTTACCGGCAGCACCGCCTTTATTAAGCAATTTACCCAAAGTAACGCGTTTAAAACTTCTATCGGCAAAAATCGCATTAAATTGCAATTCAGGTGTCAATGTTGGCTGATTAGATAAAGAAATCGCTTCTATATTCATAGCCCTGCCCACAAAAAAGTTTTATCATCGGAGTTAAGTTTACGCGCCTGTTTCGTATCCAAAGTATTATTGAGAGCCCTAAGCGCCCTGGTTTTATTTTGCTCATTTCTAAGATATTGATTAATCGGTTCGATAAAACCGTTTTTAAGCTCACACATATCTTCAGAAAGAGCAAAATTAGTAACACCGTCTGTCATTAAAAACAGAGCCTCTGCTTTTTCAATCGGAGTAAAGCGCAAGCAATCGGCCCAATTTTTCATTGTATAGAAATATGTTTCGCACGAAAAAGAGCCGTTTGCCGGTCGAGAGAGAGTATATTTAACTTTAGTGCCGGAAGAAACGCTTTGATTACTCTGGATTTCTTTTTCCGCTTTAACCGTATGTACGGCTATACCTGCACCATCACCGATATGAAAAAAGACACCACGATTTTTATGATAAACAACCCCGACAATCGTCGCCGAAAAATTAAGGATTTCGCGTTCGGATTTAGATTTATTAAGCCGATGGATAACTAATCTTGAACGAGCCATATTGATAGCTTTAATAACGGCCTCTTTAGTATTTTTAAGGGGAGTATTAATAAGCACATTAACCAACGTTTCACAAATAATCTTCGCCCCGATTTTTCCATAAACAGCCGAGCCTGCGCCATCCGAAACCACCGCAACCAATTTATTTCCTGAGCAGGCATATTGATAAAAATCCTGACAAGGCTTTTGTTTAGCGAGATGCAATCCGCCTGTAATTTTGGTAGCAATAACCCGAATAGACCTAGGCGTTTTCTTCATGCCAAGCCTCAATATCATCTAAAATATCAGGCATATTCGGCGCCGCTCTGGACACACAAGATACGCTGCGAGAAAGCCACAGGAAGAACTCCGTAAATTTTAATCCACTCAAACGCTTCGGCGGCATCAAAGAGAACTTTGCAAGTTTTTCCAAATTAGCCCCTTGCGTTCCTACCGCATGAATAACCACTTTTTTATTTTGCTGTGCTTCACGACATTTAGCCGCCGCCAACTCCCAGCCATAGTCTGTCGGTTCACCGTCACTGATAAGGAATATCCACGGGCGTTTAGAAGTAATACCGCAACTATCATACAAACACTTTTGTTCTTCAATTTTATGCAAAGCCAACTCCATAGCTTTACCGATAGGAGAAAGTCCGGACGCTTCCATAACCGGTGCGGTAAAATTCATAGCATCGACCCAATCAGCAGAAATTTCGGCATCATCTTTTCCATATGCTTTAATAACCAACAACTGAACTCGAGAACTGGCATCAATATCATCTTTTAATTCTTTTTCCAACGCCTGCAAACCGGAATTAAGTTGCTTAATCGGCTCACCGCGCATAGAACCTGAACAATCCAACACCAAAATACAAGGTGTTCTCTCATTAGCATTTTCAGCAAATTCCACATAAGGAATCATCACATCAGAAAAATCATCTTTATTTGCCATAACATTCCCTCAAAAAGCAAAGACTAATAATGTCTCGGATAAGAATGCGGATAACCGCTCCCTTTAATTGGTTGATTAGCAGAAATTCTTCCGCAAGCACTTACATATAAGATGGAAAAAAATACTGAAAAAATCATTAAAAATTTAACTAAATATTTCATTTTTTGCCCTACACATTGAATAAATCCAAAGGCAGTTTATATGAAAAGCGCCTAAAGTACAAAGTTGAATTGAAGTAATTAACAGGAAAAAGCCCCATGAAAACCTTCATCTGCACGATAATCTGTTGTTTATTTATTGCATTTAACGTCAAAGCATACAATGGTCCCAAAGGTTTATATGTATTGGAATATCCTGTAAATATGCCGGACGTTACATTAATTTCCGAAAACAATGAAAATTTCCGCATACTGGACTCCACATCAGAATTAACCATATTAATATTCTGGTCACAAAGTTGCTTTCCATGTTTAAGAGAGATGAAACGGCTAGAAAAATTCTACCCGCAAGCACTTCAAGACAACATCAAAGTCATGTTAGTATCACCGGCTTCAGAGTGGAGAAACAACGATGATGAACGCAAATTTTTAACCAAATACGGTGCCCCCACCATTCCATTTTTCAATGATGAAGAAAACAAACTATCATTAAGTTTAGGAATAGGCTCCACTCCCTATACCGTCATTATGAACAAGCAAGGCAAAAAAGTGGCCACCATACAAGGCGAAGCCGATTGGAGCTCAAACAAACTTTACAAACAAATCAAGCAGTTGATAAAAACTGTCACCGAAGAATCCCCTGAGCTTTTCCCCATAGAATCCCCTAATCACCCGAACGTTCAAGCTGACTGATTTTCAAAGCAATATGCGGAAAGGAAGCATACTTTTGCCGTACATAAAATTGTTGTCTTTGCGCCATAATTTTTTGGCGTTTGGCATATTGTTTTTGCGCTTCTAGAATTCGTTCATCCTTAGCACTTTTGGGATAAATTTCATCAGCACTAAAAATCTCATAAACTTCAGTCAATGAAGCGTTAATAGTTTTATCAATACCACGTTCTTTCATTTCCGCAAACAATTCAAGAATTTTAGCATCAACTCTTTCTCGCACCAAAGCCTGCTGTTTTTGAATTCGTTTATCATGATGCTTAATATATTTGAGTCGAACATTACCACTTCCCAAATCATCTAAATAAACCCCACCTGTAATATCATAGACATCGGGTGTAAGTTTCAAGCGCATCCGATATAATAGCTCGTGTGTAATATGGTCGGCAGGATAAATATCAATAAACAATTTATCGGGATATTTCTCAGGATTTTCACAACAAATAACTCTAAATTTATCATACATCGGTTTCAGTTCCTAGGCAAACAAACAATTCCCTCCCGATGCAAGATATAGATTTACCCAAAACAAAATTTAAAGTAAAGCAAAAAACTTAAAAAAATTCCAAACAAAAAGGGCGTCACCGGACACCCCATTAAATACACCCTCGGCAAAAGAATCAATGAATTTCACAATCCTTTTGATTTTTACCTTCCGCGGCATATTTTTCCAAAACAACCGCAGCTTTTTTCGGCATAGACAAGCACCCCGGCCCTGCAATACAGCCGCCTTCGCAACACATAACTTCAAGCATATTGCAACCATTATCCAAACCTTTAGCGGCATAACGTTTTAAGTTTTTAACTTCCTCTTTAGTTAAACCGTTAATTTTCATCGGACGATAATCAGCCCGACCGTCGATTAAGTTTTCAACCGCTGCGGCCACACCGCCGGAAATAGCATAGCGGCGGGATTGCAAAGATGCTTCATCCGCAAAAGCAGCCGCATCCAAAGCATTAATATCAATACCTTTAGCCTCAAACATTGCTTGAACATCGCCAAAGACTAAAACATAATCGACATTAGGATTATTCTCTGCTTCAATACGTTTAGCCAAACAAGGGCCGACGAATACGGAAACAGCATCGGGATAACGTTTTTTCAAAACCTCTGCGGCATAATACATTGGGCTTCCGGTATTAGAAACAAATGGAGCAATTTCCGGAACATGAACTTTAGCCGTTTTAACATAAGCCGGACAACAAGAAGTCGTCATAAACGGAGCACCTTCTTTCATACGTTCAACAAATTCAGCTGATTCGTTTTTAGAAGTAAAGTCAGCACCGTAAGCCACTTCAATAACATCATCAAACCCCAATGCTTTATATGCGGCAATAACCTTACCCAAATCATTTCCGAACTGTCCCAAGATTGCGGGAGCGACCATCGCCACAACTTTTTTATCGGGATTTTTGAGTACTTTTAAGACATCAATCATTTGCGAATTATAAACAATTGCGCCAAAAGGACAAGACTGCAAACATTTACCGCAAGAAATACATTTTTCTATATCAATTTCTTCACGACCATCCGCATCTTTTTTAATAGCATTAACCGGACAAGGATCTTCACACGGAACAATAGATTTATGGATAGCCCCATAAGGACAATAAGTTGCGCACAAGCCACACTTAATACATTTATCTTGATCAATAAACGCCTTATCGGTAACTGTAATTGCCTTCTTAGCACAATTCAACTCACAAGGACGCGCCACGCAAGCCTGACACATAGGTGTCACCTCATAAGTTTTGGAACGGCAAGCATTACACGCCCCTTTAATAACCGACAATCCCGCGCGAGCGGCCTGTGTACGCGCCAAAGCCTCTTTTGCAAAATCACTCAAACTCCGATTCGCATCAACTTCCTGCGGCAAAAATCCCATTGCCGCCAAAATTTGGCCTTTAATCGCCGCCTTTTCGGCGTCAGGATTATGGCGAAAATTTTTACCGTCAACTAAATCATTCAAAGCCTCTTCAATATCGTCCAATTCTGTTTCCACAAAGGATTTAGCCACTCTTTGCATAACTTCGGCACGAATATTTGCTACATTATTTTTTGCAGTCAGCATCAAATACCTCATACAGATAAAATTCACAGATAAAGTTATTATACCGCGCAATGTATAAGATTTCTTTAAAAAAGCAAGTAAAAAGCGTATATTGGCATAATTTTACCTGATAAAAACATTTTTAGCTTGACGGATAGACAAAAAGCAGTTAAAACAGAACCATCAAAATAAATATATGTTTAATTTTTAAATAAATAATTATGGGAAGTATCAACTATGGCAATCAAACATTTGATGTTTTGGACTATGGTGTTGAAACCAGCAGCCCCCGCCGCAAATACACAGAATCACCAAAATCCTTCGCAAATCGTGCCGAAGCAGAAATGAAAGAGTTAAGCGCAGAAGATTTGCGCCATTATTTCATTACCGTCTATTCTGACAGTGGCTACACTTATCACTCCGGTGATGCCAAAGTGCTAATACGTCTAAGCCTGACCGGACAGAATTACATCTGCCCCAAAAATGTAAAGCAGATGATATTCTGTATTACATCAGCCGTATACCATGAAGCAAACGGGAAAAGTGAACTAATATGGAAATTAGAGCGTTTAAAACCGAATCAAGAACCTGTGTTTTTGAGAAAATCATCGGTTGAAAAAGCTTTTCTTAGACATCACAAACAAGTAGAAATTAAGCTGGGAGCATTAGCTGAAAAACACTTAACCAGCATCGCTTGGCAAGTAACCACTGAAAAAGGTATTTTTTATGTATTGTGGCACAATGGCAGTATCATCGAAGCCACAGAAGAATTAACATTCACCGAGAAAAATTTTTCGGAATTAAAGCGAACTTATGCAGTTCTGCGATTTGCACGTTGTATGTGCAGGGAAGAAGCCTATCGCATAATCAGCGCGTAAGTTTCAAAAAACCTAAAAAAACACCCGAGAGATTAGTTTCTCTCCGGTGTTTTTTTAAGCACAACAGCTTTAGAAATTACTCTGCAAGCCAACCATACCGATATAATCCGTAACTCCTTTTTCACCGTCAGCATTAAAACGCGCCTGAACTTTACCCATCAAATTCAAATCCTCTTTAGGCTCACCTTGATAATACAAACCTAAATCATACTCTTTTGCCTCTGGTGTTAAAGAAGTTGTGAGTTTATTCATATAAACCGTATCGGAATTATTATCACGTCCTCCCGCATATAATAAAGAAGCTCTGCCTTTAACTACCGAGAGAGGAGAAGAAAAACTCAAACCGATTTTATCTTTAGCATTAAATTTATATTCTCCGGCAATCATAAAGCTCTCTGTCTGCAAATCAGAAATAGCCAACATTGGCGTATCTGCACCTTGCGTATAGCCTCGATAATATGCAGCAATCAAAGAGAGATTGGGTGTCAAATTCAGAGCCGCCCGAACGCCCATATAGTAGGTAGAGCTGTCTTTAATTCCAAATCCCCCTGTTCCGTTCATACCGAGCAACGCATCATTTTCCATCAACATACCGCCCATAGTCGCCAATTCCAAATAATCCGTCATATTAAAAGAATACTCACCGGAAAAAGCATATGAACGTTCTGTAAAGGAATGATTATCTTGTTCATAATCTCGTTCATACAAACCATTCTCACCGGTTTGCAAAGCCAATTTAAACTTAGATGTATCACTAAGTTTCATTGTATTCTCGGCACCATAGGCCTCATTCATCGCCAAATATGGATTATTAGATGGAGTTAAAACACTATCCGGTGTATCATATTTGCTGTTCTGCGCATAATAAAAACGTGTCGCACCGGTATCAGTTTCACTAACCACCTCCATAGAGGCCAAATTAGCTTGCCCCCCATTATTCAAACTCTCGGTAGAAGAAAAAGCAAATCCCGTCTTCTCATCTTTAATAGTCTTTTTAGCCCCTCCCATTGCCATTCTTGAAACAGCATTACGAAAATTAGCATTAGAAGCGTGTGTTTCATTCACTAAGTTCTTTGTATCATAGTCAAACGGACGATTAAGCGCGTCAAAAGCAGTAATAGACTTAGGCAAAGATTTCAAGATTTTATTCTGCATAGTCGATGACAATGACAATTTAGAAACCCCAACCGGTGTCAAAGAATCGAAAGAGGAAGAAGAAGCCAATCTTAACCCATCAATCGGCGTTGTAACCGCGGCCTCTAAATCCAAAGCCCCCTGACCATACATATCCACATTAGCATATTCCCCATTTTTATTTGCGGTTTCAAGCAAGATATACGCAACATTTTGCGCGGACAACCAAGGATAATATCCCATCAAAAGAGCCACACTTCCGGAAACAACCGGCGTTGCCATAGAAGTACCGGAATCAAGCATAAAACCTTCTTCAACAGCACCTGTAGAAACATCATCTGTTCCCGGAGCCGCCAAACAATAACCCGAAGCAGAACCGCACCAGTTAGCATAATCCGCCAAATAACCGGAAGTTGCATTACTATCTCTGGTTGAATAATCAAGAGCCGTTACCGCCAAATAAGGAACTTCATAATCCCCCGGACCATCATAAC